>JAYSMZ010000037.1:0-5927 GCA_043724245.1 bacterium | reverse complement strand
AACGCTATATGTTGCGTGTGTGTTTAAGTATAGGCGCTATATATTGCGTATGTCAACGATAATTGTTATTATTACATTAAGACTATTAAAACAGAAGGGGAATAATGAGGGCAACAACAAAAAGTACATTCAAAAAAGATATTTTAGATTCAAAAAAGGTTACATTAGTCGATGTTTGGGCATCGTGGTGCTCGCCGTGCCGCAGTATGGAGCCGGTTTTGGAGTCATTAGAGCCGGAAATCAAAGATTGGGCCGAGATTATAAAGCTTGACGCAGAGGCTGAAATGGAATTAGTCCAAGAGCTTGGAGTAAATAGTTTACCTACATTTTTGATCTATAAAAACGGTGAAATCGTTGGATCAGCCATCGGGGCTACGCCAAAAGCTAACTTGTTAAATTTACTACATGCCGCAAAATAATAAAAATATAAATACAAAAAACATACTACAACACAAAAACCTTGTTTAGAAGGACGGACCTTCTAAAAGAGTATAATATTGTAAAATATATTTATTTGCGGTGTAAATTTCTCTGCTATAATAATTCGTGAGAACGGCGCGTTGGCGGAGCAGTTACGCAACGGTCTGCAAAACCGTGTAGATGGGTGCAACTCCCATACGTGCCTCCAATATATTTCCGCGCGGATGGTGGAATTGGTATACACGAGAGACTTAAAATCTCTTGGCCTAAAGGCCGTGCGGGTTCAATTCCCGCTCCGCGCACCAACACTAAAGTAGCTTCTAAGGGAGCTATTTTAAGTTATAATTAAATAAATATGAACAACAGACCGCAACTTGGGATTTATGAGCATTATAAGGGTAATAGATATGAAGTTATTGGTGTTGCAAAGCACAGTGAAACCCTTGAGGAATTAGTTGTTTATAAGGCGTTATATGGTGCGAAAGATTTTTGGGTCAGACCACTTACAATATTTCTAGAAACTGTAATAGTAAATAATAAAAAAATACCAAGGTTTAGATACATCAAAAAACGGCAAAATTAGCCTTATTTTAGTTTGAAGTATTTGATATAATAAAAGCATAGGCAAGTAATCTTAAGGAGGAATGAAATGATAGCCGTTTGGATAATTTTAGCAATCGTAATCGTAATTGTGCTTTTCTTATGGGTGGCATACAACTCACTAATAACTTTAAAAATTCGAGTTGATGAAGCTTGGAGTGATATCACCGTCCAATTAAAAAGACGACTTGATTTAATCCCTAATCTTGTTGAAACCGTCAAAGGATATGCAAAACACGAAAGTGGCGTATTTGAAAAAGTTACACAAGCACGTGCTAATGCATTAAATGCGCAGGGCGTAAAAGAGACCGCTGCCGCTGAGAATCAATTCGAAGGTGCGTTAAAAAGCTTATTTGCTGTCGCAGAGGCTTATCCTGATCTGAAGGCTAGCCAGAACTTCATTGAACTGCAGCAAGAACTTGTTGACACCGAAGACAAAATTCAAGCTTCAAGACGATTTTATAACGGCGGCGTTCGTGATTTGAACACAAAAATCCAAAAATTCCCCAGCAACATCATTGCCGGAATATTCGGATTCAAAAACCGTGAATTTTATCAACTAGATGAAGCCGAGCAAAAAGTTGCCGAAAAACCTGTCGACGTAAAATTCTAAAGCAAGCCTAAAAAGTATGTATAAAGCAATTGCCGCTAACAAACGCAATACCGTGATAATCATGGCTTTGTTTGTTGGCCTTATTGGTGCAATTGGCTGGGTAGTAAGTTACATGTATGGTAATACAAGCATTACTTATTTTGTAATTGGTGGGGTGGCGATATATACATTGATACAATATTTTATCGCCGATAAACTCAGCATTGCTATGACCGGCGCAAAACAGATTGAAAAGCGTGACAACCCAAGGTTTTATCGAATAGTTGAAAACTTAGCAATTACGACCGGCATGCCTACTCCAAAGATTTATATTATTGACGACCCAGCCCCAAATGCTTTCGCGACGGGGCGTGACCCAAAACACGCAGTCGTTGCTGCAACTTCAGGACTGATAGATATCATGAACGACAGTGAACTCGAGGCAGTTATGGCGCACGAAATGGGACACGTAAAAAACTACGATATTCGCGTCAGTATGATAACTTTTGGCTTAGTCAGCGCCATTGGGCTTTTAACGGACATAATCCTTCGTATGTTTATTTTTGGCGATCGAGATAATAATGACAATTCACCCGTTGGGATGATTATTGGGATTATCGTTATTATCTTAGCGCCGATTATTGCTGCTGTTATTCAATTGGCCGTAAGTCGTCAGCGCGAGTATCTAGCAGATGCAACCAGTGCAATGACAACTAGGAATCCGGACGCAATGGTATCGGCGCTTGAAAAACTTCAAAAACAAGCCAAACCAATGATGCGCCAAAGTTCTTCTTCTGCTCATTTGTTTTTTATCAATCCTTTAAAACCCGGTTTTATTAATAAACTATTCAGTACCCATCCGCCTATCGAGGATCGGATTGCTAGACTACAGACTAACGCAGGGAAATTCTAATATTATGGTTGTCAAAAATAAATATAAAAAAACAAAAGCTAAACTTAAGGGCTATTTAGGCAGTCGGACTCATCGTAGTTTTCAGCGAACGCGTCGTCGCGATTATGTACGCCGATTGGGGTTGCCGGGATATTTTTCGTTTACGAAATACGTTGCAAAAACAACATGGGGGTATCGTAAAGTAATGTTTTTCCTGACTATTCTGTATTCAGCCTTGACCGTTTTGATGGTTGGAATTGCTTCACAAGACCTATATTCGACCATCAGTAAGACCCTAGATACAACAAGCGGAGATATATTTAATGGTGTACTTGGTCAGATTGGCAGGTCGGGGTTGTTGTTTTTGACGGCAACAACCGGAGGGGTATCTCAATCATTAACTGAAGTACAACAAGTTTACTCCAGTATAATCGTTTTGTTAACTTGGCTAACAACTGTGTGGCTACTTCGAAATCTACTCGCTGGCCATAAAGTCAAAATGCGTGACGGCCTATATAACGCTGGTGCACCAATTATTTCAACTTTTATGGTTGCTTTGGTATTTATTGTTCAGTTGCTGCCATTAGCTTTGGCTGTAATTGGTTATTCAGCAGCATCTGTCACAGGTCTACTGGCCGGCGGGGTAGAAGCGATGTTGTTTTGGATTGTTGCTCTGTTACTCGGTGTTCTGTCGGCATATTGGGTAACCAGCACGTTCTTTGCGTTGATAATTGTTACATTGCCGGGCATGTATCCGTATCAAGCTTTAAAAACCGCCAGCGATTTAGTAATTGGTAGACGACTTCGAATTTTACTTCGTCTAGTTTGGATGATTTTCGTTACCATTGTTGTTTGGGCATTTGTAATGATCCCGATGATACTATTCGACCTATGGATTAAAAGTATTTGGGGCGCAATATCGGGAGTTCCTATAATACCGTTAACGCTATTGATTATGGGCGCAGTTACGGTTATTTGGATATCAAGCTATGTATATTTGTTGTATCGTAAGGTAGTTGACGATGACCCAAAACCAGTCTGAGAAAAGATTAAAAGAACTACGCGAACTGCTGAATTCTTATAGTTTCGAGTATCATGTTCTTGATAATCCAACAGTTAGCGACGCAGTTTACGATAGTTTATTTTCTGAACTTAAAACAATTGAATCAAATTATCCCGAACTAGTCACATCAGACAGCCCGACCCAAAGAGTCGGCAATAAATTAATTGGTGGTTTTAAAAAAGTCCGACATAAATCGCGAATGTTAAGTTTAAATGATGTATTCGATAGGTCTGATGTCGAAGCCTGGGTTAAAAGAACCGACAAACTTTTGCCGGGCAGCAAACATGAATTCTTTGCGGATATAAAAATGGACGGTTTGGCTTGCGCATTGATTTACTATGACGGTCTGCTGGTTCAGGCAATAACACGTGGCGATAGTTTTGTCGGCGAGGACGTTACCGAAAATGTTCGAACCATAAAAAACGTTCCTCTTAGGTTGCGAAAAGTCGCCGGTTTTGAAGAATTTTTATCCGGACGAACCGAAATACGCGGCGAAATTATAATGCTAAAACGTGATTTTGAAAAATTAAATCAAAAACGCCAAAAACAAGGCGAACCGGTCTTTGCAAACCCCCGTAATTTGGCCGCAGGAACAATCAGACAACTTGACCCAAAATTAGTTGCAGATCGTCCACTTCACCTTAGAGCATATGATTTGCTTCGAGATGATTCTTCTGATGTACCAACGAATATGTATGCGTATAAAACATTAACCGAACTTGGCTTGACTAGGAACCAACAGGCGACCGTGTTTGACGGTCTGGATGGGGTAATGAGGTTTGTAGACGAATGGGGTGAAAAACGCCACGAATTGCCATTTAACACTGATGGGTTAGTAATAAAGGTAAACAATCGTGTTCAGTTCGAACAATTGGGGGTTGTTGGAAAACAACCACGAGCAGCTGTAGCTTTTAAGTATTCGCCCGAACAAGCGACCTCAATCATAAAAGATATAGTAATTAGTATCGGTAGAACAGGAGCGGCAACACCGGTTGCGGTGTTCGACCCAGTTTCTATTGCGGGGACAACAGTCCAACATGCTAGTCTGCATAATGCAGACGAAATCAATCGATTGGATATTAGAATCGGTGATACGGTAGTAATTTTCAAAGCGGGCGATATTATTCCGCAAGTTGAAAGTGTAGTGTTAGAGCTTCGTCCAAAAAATACAAAAAAGTTTGATTTTGAAAAAGAAATAAAAACGCAATATCCCGAACTAGATTTTTACCGTCCGAATGGCGAAGTCGTTTACCGTGTAAAGGGGGCAACGTCCGAAATATTACTAAAACTTGGACTTGAACATTTTGTTAGCAAAGCCGGACTTGATATTGACACTCTGGGTGAAAAAAATGTAGTTGCGCTGGTTGACGCAGGGCTGATCAAAGATTTAGCAGATATATATACAATTACAAAAAAACAAATTTTACAGATTGATAGGTTTGCAGAAATATCAGCGACTAAACTTGTCAACGCCATAAAAGAAAAGAAAAACCCTTCGCTTGAAAGATTTGTTTACGCTCTGGGTATCCGTCACGTTGGCGTTCAAACTGCTATTGATTTGGTCAAAAAGTTCGAATCGTTATCTACTTTGCGGAAAACGACGATAGGTGAGTTAGAAACTGTCGAAGGAATCGGCAAGGTTGTGGCTGAAAGTGTTGTTGCATGGTTTGCCGACCCAAACAACGAGGTATCGTTAGATAAATTCGATACATTGGGGGTAAAACCGTTTTTTGAAAAGAAAACAGGTGGATTAGTTGGTCGGAGTTTCGTCATTTCCGGTACGCTTGAAACAATGTCGCGGGATAATGTTGCAGAAAAAATTCGCTCTTTAGGGGGGACTTTCCAATCAGCAGTCACCAAGGATACAACCTACTTGATAACAGGTGAAAAGCCTGGTGTCAGTAAAATAAAAAAAGCCAGAGAATATGGAATTGATATTATTAATGAAAATATATTCCTAAGGTTAATAAATGATTAATGGTTGTTGAATACTTTCGGAGTAATAAACCGAATTTTTAACCTTCATCTAGACCTGTTGGTTTCGCCGTTACCGTTTTTTGGGTAAAAAAATACCTTGCGAAGACGCAAGGTATTTAAATTAGCTAGTTTAATTACCAACTGCGTTGTCGGAATGAACCGCCACCGCTGCCACCGCGATCACCACCGCCGAAATCACGCTTTGGGCGATCTTCCTTTGGTCGAGCTAGACCGACGCTAATTGCGCGTCCATCAAGCTCTTTGCCATCAAGTTGGTCGATAGCTTTTTGGTTATCTGCGTCATTTGCCATTTCAACAAAGCCGAAGCCTTTTGAACGGCCGCTATCACGGTCAGTGATAACACGTGCACTTGTAACTTCACC
>JAYSMZ010000036.1:0-24327 GCA_043724245.1 bacterium | reverse complement strand
CGCCGCCAGTCCGAAGACTGCGCTGCCGCTCGACTTGCATGTGTTAGGCACGCCGCCAGCATTCATCCTGAGCCAGGATCAAACTCTCCATAAAAAGATAATCATCGATAAATCGATGTAATCTATAACTCAATATAAACTGACGATGATTTGCACAACCAAATTGTCAAAGGACTTTTAATCTGTTACAACTCCACGTTGACTTGCACCAAAATAGCGCGACCAGATTGTTATCAATCATACCTCATTAATTAGGTAACAGTCAAGTGTATTATCAGATTAAGCTGTTGATAAAAATACAACTAGACCAATTATCATGCCTAGCAAGGCCCCAAGTGCTACTTCTGTTGGCGTATGTCCCCTGGCAACCCTTGGCAGTTTTATCTTCATGTTGGATTCTTTTATCAATTTTAGAATTACTGCACCCTGCTCACCAGACGATCTGCGTACCTTCATTGCATCATACATAACTATCATCGAGAAAAGTATAGCCAGGCCAAATAACCCCGAATCAATGCCGTCTTTTAGTCCTATAATTGTTACCATTGCGGTAACTGCCGCACTATGTGCACTTGGCATTCCTCCTGAAATAAATAAATATGCCCTAAACGTTCGTCTTTCTTTTTTAATATAACTTATTACAAATTTAACTATATGCGCCAAAACCCAGGCCAGTAGAATAGTTATCAAATACGGTGATATTTGGATAACGGTCATTGTTAAGCCTCCTCAACTAATTCGTTGGTTTTTTCTTGTTCCGGCATTAATCCTAGCGATGCAACCTTATCGCCTTCGCGCATTCGCATAATCCTGACGCCCTGTGTTGTCCTGCCAAGTGTTGGGATGTCTTTCAAACCAACACGAATCGCTTGTCCACCCGTAGAAATTAATAGTACCTCAAATGCACCAGGTTCAAGTGTATGAACAGCAATAATCGGACCGGTCTTCACCGTAACAACCGCTGCTTTGATACCAACCCCACCACGTTTATGTGATGGGAAATTTGAAACCTTCGTCGCTTTTCCGTACCCATTTTCACTAATTACTAATAGTTTTCTGTCATCATCAACAATATCCATACCTACAACTTGATCGTTCGGACGAAGTCTGACACCTCTTACTCCTCTTGCGGAACGTCCCATTGGACGTGCGTCCTTTTCATTAAAGCGTATTGCTTGACCAGCTGATGTTGAAATAATCACATCATTATCGCCGTTGGTCTTTTGGATCCACTTCAATTCGTCACCCTCATCTAACTTAATAGCAATCATCCCATTAGTACGAATATTTGCGTAATCCTTCAAAGGAGTCTTTTTAATTGTACCCTTTGTGGTTGTCATAAACAGATAGCCATCGTCAGTTGCACCCTTTGCGTGACTTATTATTGACGTAATTTTTTCTTCTGGTTGTAATTGAAGAAGGTTAACTGCTGCAACACCGCGCGTAGCCAAACTGGCAGCCGGCACTTCATATGCTTTTAGCCTAAATATCCGGCCACGGTTCGTAAAGAATAATAGGAAATCATGGGTACTTGCAGGGATTAACTGATCGATTATATCCTCTGTTTTTATTGTCATACCCCGTTTGCCTTTTCCGCCTCTGTTTTGACGCCGATATTCACTAACCAGAGTTCTCTTTATGTAGTTTTCGGCAGTCAGCAAGATGACACTTTCTTCCTCTGGGATTAATTCTTCGTCACTGAATTTACCAAGTTCATAATTAATCATCTGGCTTCGTCTGGCGTCGCCGTATTTATCTTTCATTTCCAGCAGCTCAGTCTTAATAATCTTAAGAATCTCGTGTTCATCAGACAGAATTGCTTCAAGTTTTGATATCAGTTCCGATAGTTCTTTCAGTTCATTCTCAATAGCTTCCCGTTCAAGTCCAGTTAGGCGTCGCAGCTGCATTGCAAGTATTGCTTTGGCTTGAATATCTGACAATTTAAACTTTTTAATCAATGCAATTTCGGCGTCTTCGGATGTTCTGCTGGCACGAATTGTTTTAATCACCTCCTCGATATGGTCCAAGGCAATCTTGTAACCTTCCAAAATATGCGCGCGTTCTTTTGCTTTTCGTAGTTCAAACTCGGTTCTGCGTCGGACTACAGCCTGACGATGTTTAACGAATTCACCTAGGATTTCTTGAAGACCTAAAATACGTGGTTGGATACCATCAATTAGTGCCAACATATTAAAATGGAAACTTGTTTGAAGTGAGGTGAATTTATATAGTTGGTTTAAGACCTTTTTAGGATAGGCATCTTTTTTAAGTTCGATTACGATCCTGACCGTCCCTCTGGCGCTTTCGTCGCGTAAATCGCTGATAGCAGCAAGTTTTTTGTCTTTAACTAATTCGGCAATTCTCTCTATAAGTGTTGCTTTATTTACAGCGAATGGAATTTCGGTTACGATAATTTGATGTCGCCCTCTCTTATTTTCTTCAATCGTTGCAACCGCTCGAATTACTACACTGCCACGTCCGGTTTGGTATGCCTGCCTCATTGGCGACCCACCATAAACGACTGCACCGGTCGCAAAATCGGGTCCTTTAACGTGTTTTAGTAAACCATCTAAGGTCACTGTGTCTGAATTGTCAATCAGATATATTGTCGCATCCACTAATTCACTTAAATTATGTGATGGTATAGAGGTAGCCATACCAACGGCAATACCAATTTGACCATTTAATAACAAATTCGGTAGTTTTGCTGGTAATACCACAGGTTCTTGTTCGGACCCGTCATAATTATCTCGAAAATCTACTGTATCTTTATCCAAATCATTCAATAGCTCGTTTCCGGCTTTATCCAGTCTGGCTTCGGTGTACCTTGACGCGGCAGCTGGATCGCCGTCCATTGACCCGAAGTTCCCTTGGCCATTAACTAGTGTGTATCTCATCGTCCAGTTTTGCGCCAAGCGAACCATAGAATCATAAATTGCTGAGTCACCGTGGGGGTGATATTTGCCCATAACGTCACCAACAATACGCGCTGATTTTGTAAACTTTCCACCAGGACGAAGGCCTTGCTCCCCCATTGAATAAAGTATTCGACGATGAACCGGTTTCAACCCATCACGGACATCTGGTAAGGCCCTATCGATAATCACACTCATCGAATAGCGAAGAAAACTATCCTCCATCACGTCTTCAATTGTTTCTTTTTCTACAACACGTGAATGTGTCTGTGTATATTCTTGAGTTTCTTCACCCTCAATTGATGTAATATTTTCATCATCCATATCTATATATCCAACTCCTCAAGACTAAGTGATTTCGCACGTCCTTGAATAAAACTTTTTCTTAAATCAACTTGATCGCCCATCAATTTCGTAAAAATTGCGTCTGCGTTTTCTGCATCTTCAACTCTAACTTGAACTAATACCCGATTTTCAGGATTCATGGTCGTATCCCATAATTGTTCTGCATCCATTTCACCAAGCCCCTTATATCGTTGCAATAATGTAACACCGGCTTGTTTGGCTCTGTCGGTTTCCGTATCAACCTTTATCCCTTTTTCAATACGTTCAGTGATTAATCCGTCAATAATTTCATCACGTTCCTCATCACTATATGCATAATATTTTTTTGTACCGACTTTTAACAAAAAGAGTGGAGGTTTTGCTAGATATATATATCCTCCATCAACAACTTCGCGCATATATCGGAAAAAGAATGTTAGTAACAGTGTGGCGATATGGCTTCCGTCCACATCAGCATCTGTCATAATCACAATTCTATGATACCTAAGCCCTGAAATCTCAAATTGATCGCTTATCCCAACACCCATTGCTTTGATAAGGCTGACTATTTCGTTATTGCCCAGCATACGATCAAGTCTGGCACGCTCAACATTCAAAACTTTACCCCTAAGAGGTAAGATCGCTTGGGTTTTACTATCTCTTCCTGATTTTGCAGAACCACCTGCTGAATCACCCTCTACTATATATAGTTCCGAATCAGCAGGGCTTTTGCTTGAACAGTCTGATAGTTTGCCGGGTAGACTAAGACCATCAAGCGCACCTTTTCGAATAACATTGTCCCTAGCTGCTCTGGCGGCTTTGCGAGCCCGCGCCGCCAACAGTGCTTTGCCAACGATTCCTTTTGCGACATTTGGATTTTCATCTAAGTAGTAAGAGAAGTATTCGTTCATCACCTGGTCAACATAACGTCGAACCTCTGGATTTCCAAGTTTGTTCTTGGTTTGACCTTCAAACTGTGGGTCTGGTAGTTTAACTAAAATAACCGCAGTTAAACCCTCACGAATGTCGTCACCAGTTAAGTTATCTTCTTTTTCCTTTAATATCCCGCTTTTTCGGGCATAATCGTTAATCGTTCGAGTCAAAGCTGTCCGAAAACCTACTAAATGCGTCCCGCCATCCAAAGTCAAAACATTATTTGCAAATGGCTTTACGATTTCAGTGAATGAATCGTTGTACTGAACAGCTACTTCAATCATAGAGTCTTCAACGAGTTTTTCAACATAAAATATATTAGTGGACAAAACGTCTTTGCCTATATTTAAGTGTTTAACGTAACTTTGAATCCCGCCGTCAAAATAAAATGCTTGTCTTTCGTCGGTTCGCTCGTCATTAACAGAAACGTATACACCCTTTGTAAGATAAGCTTGATGTCGCAGATAGTTCACAACCCATTTGTAGTCAAACTCTGTTGATTCTTTGAATATGATTGGATCAGGGTAAAAAGTTATTGTTGTACCTTGAGGACGATCTGTTGACCCTAGTTTGTGGAGTTGGCCTTTAATAACTCCTTGTTCGAATTCCATACGGTATAACTGACCCTCCCTTGAAACCTCTGCAATCAGTTTTGTTGACAATGCATTAACAACACTTGACCCGACGCCGTGGAGGCCTGAAGATACCTTATATCCGCCGCCGCCGAACTTTCCACCCGCATGTAATATGGTTAATGCGGTTTCTAAGGTGCTTTTTCCAGTTTTTGGATGTTTATCGACTGGAATACCACGACCATCGTCTTGGACTCGTGCTCCACCGTCTTTCTGTAGGATAACGGAGATTTTCGTCGCAAAGCCTGCAATAGCTTCATCGACACAGTTGTCGGCAATTTCTTTAATAAGATGGTGAATCCCTTCGTAACCAGTACTACCGATATACATACCTGGTCGTTTTCGAACCGGATCAAGACCCTCAAGAACTTGAATTTGTGACCCGTCGTATGTATTATCACTTTTTTGTTTAACCACTACCAACTCCCCTATCCGTTCTGGACTAATCATGCTATTTACAATATCCCCATTATAACGAATAAATTGTGTTCACTCAAGCTATTGCGTTGAACATATTTGTTATGCTAAAGTATAACATAAGAGGTTAAATTAAACAAAAAATTATGTTTAAAAAGATTGTGTCAAATCTACCCTTCAGCCCAGCACTTGTCGGCCAACTTGGGTTCTATGCCAAACGTCTAAAAAAGGAAGAGGCAACCAGACGACTTGGTTTTGTTTTCTTGGCTCTGACGCTTGTAGTCCAGTCATTTGCAATATTCCAACCCCCGGAATCAGCAAATGCATCTAGCGAAACAGATATGGTTTCGGGTGGTGTCACTTCAATTAGTGACTATTTAAAATCATATGATGCTAACACAAAACATTTACGGGACACAATGAATTATACTGGGATTACCCGCCACGAAATTGTTTCAGCAGCGTCAAATTATACCACTTTTAAAGCCGATGATAAATTATCTTGGGGGTTCGCGTCTAGATTTAGTTACGCTCAGGGTGAAAGAGCGCACCCAATTTTTAACGAAAACGGAACCAAGGTCACTACAGTGTATTCTAGGCCTCTACGATTATGGGGCAATTCGAGTATGGATAACTTAGGTTGGGTTGGACATTCAGCAAAAATTGGTTGGTTCGCGATATTGAAATCGTGTGGTAATTTGGTCACCACTAAACTTCCGACTCCCGTCGAGCCAGATTATAGTTGCGACGAACTAACAGTCAAGTTAATTAGTGGAAACCAATACAAATTCAGTGGAAGCGCAACAGCCAAAAACGGAGCTTCAATTAAAAGCTATGAGTTTGATTTTGGTGACGGAACCAATAAAACCTCTGATACTCCAAAAAATATTTTGCACACCTATGCTAAAAAGGACTCTACCTACAAAGCAAGGCTAAGTGTAAACCTTAAAGTAAATGGCACTTCCAAAACCATCTCAAGTAAGGCCTGTACAGCAATAATCACCGTAAGCCAACCGCCACCTCCACCTCCACCCATAACAAGTATAGTTCAGTCAAAAACCGCTACAAACACGTCTCAAGGGTTCGTCGACGCTTCAACTGTTACTGCACGCTCAAGCGACCAAATAAGCTATACAATCACTATCGAGAACACAGGTTCAAGTTCATCAATCGTAAAGCTTGAAGATCATCTGGGGGATGTTTTGGAATACTCAACCTTAATAGATAAAGGCGGCGGTTCGTTTAACAACACGACCAAGGTTCTTTCTTGGCCTGACGTGACACTTAGTCCAAAAGAAAAACAAACAAGAACGTTTGTCGTAAAAGTTATGGATGTAATCCCCGCTACTGCAAGAGGCGCAAGCGACCCAACCTCGTTTGACTGCATAATGTCAAACATATTCGGGAATGCGGCAAACACAAATGTTGATTGCCCTACACCAAAAATTATTGAAAGTGTTGCAACAGAGCTGCCTCGAACTGGTCCTACTGAAAATATTATTTTTTCAGGGATAATCTTTGCAATAACAACCTATTTTTACGTAAGAACACGTCAGGTAAAACAAGAGGTCCAATTAATTCGAAAAGATGTTACTACTGGAACAATATAATAAACAGAGGATAATTATGGCTAATAATCAAGAACAGCTTAAAACAGAACAAGAAAACACCACCGAGGCTATAAAACCTACTATTGAGAAAAATGAAAGACTTGTGCAGACCCCCGAATCAACAGTCGAATTGTCACCACGCGATATAGAAGCTCGTACCGAAAAAGCCAGGCTTGAGGCACTTGAAACTGCGGTCAGCACAGAAACAAAAAGTGTTGAAAAAGAATCGACCAAGTCACATAAATCAAAGCGCGGACCGATAAATAAAAAACAGCATGAAAAAAGCTTCAAACAAACAATGAGCCAGGTTCAAAAAGAACTTCCCCCAACAAAGAAGCTATTCAGTAAAGCAATTCACAATAATTTTGTTGAAAAAACCAGTGATATTATAGGTGACACCATTGCTAGACCTAACGCATTATTCGCTGGTGCGTTTGTAGCATTTGTCTTAACGCTTCTTACCTATACTGTAGCAAAAACTATAGGTTATTCCCTGTCCGGATTTGAAACAATCGCTGCATTTATCGTTGGCTGGCTAATAGGAATCACCTATGACTATCTCCGAATATTAGTTATCGGTAAAAAATCGTAATAAATTTTTTATTCTGTTACCTTAGTTTAATCGTGACCCCATCGTCAGACCCAGAATTTTTCGTGGTTTGGGTTATATCAGTCTTTGGAGCTTCTTTTATTAAAGTTACGTTATTTTCATTGGGGGTGTTTAGTTTAGTTATGTTAGCATTTTTTGTCGATTTGGCTATTTGCTCGCGCTTAGCCAGCCACTCGTCCATAAATGACGATCCCGTACCTGCAATATGCGCTACTGGTCTTATTGGAGCATCTGAAGTTCTTCCGGAGGGTCGGATACTCTGGTTTTTACTAAGCGCCTCGATTTTTGCCCTTTTGGCTACATCTCCGGCCCCTAGGCGTGCAAAAATCTCTTTCTCAACTTGTGACCTTGGACGACCATATTTGGCCGCAGAGAGCTTCTTAATCGCGTCTTGAAGTAAAGGATTTGGTTTTACCATAGGAGGTATCAGGTTCATACTAAAGGCAGATGACGGCACATCGTTAATCATAACGGAGGTGATTGTTTGAAAATTTGGTAATTTCGTAAGGTCTTCAGCATCAAATGTCGGCATAAATTTCTTTTGTAATATTTCTGCATCGGTAATACCCAACCGTCCGCTTATGATTGTGCCAATATTTCCCAAGATAGATTCACGTATATTATCTGTTAACTGAGTCATAAACTGGTTTGCAAGTATTAAATTAAGTCGATATTTCCGGGCTTCAGATAAAATCGTAGCGAATGAATCAGTTGCAAAGTTTTGAAACTCGTCTACATAAAGGGCAAAATCTTGACGTTCGTCTTCGGGAATATCGTCACGCCCCATTGCAGCCACCTGAAATTTCATAATAAATATCATACCCAAAAGCTGAGAGTTCAATTCACCCGTCTTTCCTTTTGATAAGTTGACAATAAGAATCTTTTTGTTATCCATAATCTCGCGTAGGTTAAAACCGCTTTTTGTTTGGCCAATAATATTCCTCATCATTTCATTTGATAGGAATGCTCCGAATTTGCTTACAAACCAACCCAACACCTCTGATTTATTCGCTTCGCTGGTTTGAGCCATCTCTTTGTTCCAAAAATCTAGTACGGTACGATCTTTTACGTATTTAAGCTTCTCATCTGTAAATGACTGGTCGTTGAACACCTGGGGGACGTCAATGAATGCAGACCCATTGGGATCGCTCATAATTGTTAAGGCTGCATTACGGAACCAGTGTTCGTACCTGGGGCCAATAATTCCAGTATGCCCAGGATCGTACAGTTTATATAACATAGCGATTGCTTCTTGAATCAAGAAGTCGCGCTGGTCTTGGGTCTCGAATTCAAATAAATTCAATCCTATCGGATTCTCCATATCTCCCGGAGAAAAGTAAATAACGTCCTCTACTCTTTCCTTTGGTATTACTCCCAGTAAACTTTCGGCTGCATCACCGTGGGGATCGATAAAAGCAAATCCGCGACCGTCCATCATATCTTGATACGCTAAATTATTTAGCAGGCTGGTTTTTCCTGTACCGGTTTGACCAATAAAGTATGTGTGTCTGCGCCTATCGTTTGTACTAAGCCTGATTTGCTTTTTCGTACCACGAAATTCGTTGTAACCCAATAAAAATCCCTCGTCCATCACTTGTGTTGGTCCGTCGACTTGTTTCGCCATTTGCCGTTTCACTTGCGATGTTGGGATACTATTTTGGTCAGGAAGGTGGAAAATCGTCGCCAGTTCAACGCTATTTAATATATTTTGTTTTACGGTTTGCGGGAAAAATCTAAATATATATGCCGTAACCAGTTGCTCGATATCTTTTGAGACGCTAAATTTAAAACCATTGTTAGTAGTTGAATCAAACAATGAAAAAGCGGCGATAATGTTCTTCAGTAACGATTGCGACCTAGCGGCGGTATTTGACGATACAACAACCCTAATAAGCACCTCGTAGCCCGGATGCCTTGTTTTTTCTTCTATTGACTCAATTACACTTTGTTCAAGCGACGAGAGCTGTTTTTCGTCTGGTTTTGCATCACTAGTTTCTGGCGGTTTCCACAAGGCCTCCATCAGGTTTTTGGGTTTAAACACGTCACCAATCCCAGATGTTTTTACACCCTTTTCTTTTTTAATCTTGTTAGCCATAAATACTGAGTTTTTTGTCCAGCTTTCCGAGGCCGGTCTAATCATCATCTGCACCGCTACGCCGTCTTCTCGCGTAACTGTCGACAACGCGTTCAACAGAGCCCTGGACGCGTCGAGCTTTGATTCCTGATATGTAACAATGGGATAAACGTAGTTTTTCTTTAGGGTGAACTCACCTCCAATAGTACCGCTTATTTTGCCTGTTTGGCTGAATATATTTCGCTCTTCAACTTCTTCTAATCTAGCAGAAGGGTAAGCAGCAGCAACGGCTTGTCGGATAATGTCAGTTAATACAGCTGGGACTACTGCATAATAATAAACTAATCCCTCGTAAGCTACTACTTCAAAAGAAATATGTCTCTGTCCATAAATTCGGCTTTTAAACCCCTTAGTGGCTGTGCTGGAGATAATATTATACATAACCTGGGCTTGAGATAATGCTTCTTCGGTTATGTCTCTTTCGTCACGTCCATTAGACTCAAGGTCTTCCCCTGAAGGAGGTATGTGGATATGCATCGGGATCATTTTTAACCCTCGTTCATAATTTTTCGCATCCCTCATAGTTTTTTGGTATTGTGAAAAAACAAAAACAGCGACGACTACACCTATTACCAGAATAATAATTACAGTTATAATTACATTTATCATCTCGCTGTTTTTTGTCTAGATGACAACCTACTCAGCAGCACCTAGTTCCCTCCCGAAGCGTTTTTTCAAATAATCTGCTTGTAGTTTATTGACCTTTTCATCTTGTAAATGAGGGTCTTCTCTTGTACCGGCAACGATTTTTTTCGCTTTGTCGACCCACTCTTTTTCAATTAAATCGTCATCATTTGCAACAGCTGGATTATTCGTTAGATTTGTATCGTCAGCATTGTCGTTAGTTGTTGTCCCTGTTAGCAGGTTAGGTTGAATAGTGGTTTGCCTTATATCGGCCCTAATCGCATCGGCCTCGCTTTTTCTCTCGTATGCTTCTACCCCCCCAGTTATGGTATTCTCGGGTGTGTCGAGTATAGGAATCTCCTCGACATTTCGTCTCTCTTGCGTAACCAACTGCTCTGGGGCAGTATTTTGTGAAGATGACTCTGGTTTCATATCTGTAATTATATCATGTTACTTTGCTAACAACGAGCTTATGTTAACAAATTTATTTTATTCTTTTCGATACATATAAACACCCAATAATGATGAAGATGATGACTAGCAATATCTCATAAACACCGACACTACCTACAGACATTAGCCCAATCAACATTATTGGACCCGAAGCTACTATTGTCGAATAATAATAAGAGCGCCTGAACGTCAACTCCAAAATTGGTTTTCTTGGAGAAAGTGATGACGAAACTCGCGCAACCATAAGGCTTATTGTATGAAGTAAATATGCAAATAAGCCGACAAGTGCAATATATGCGGATATAAATATAATCAGTATCCCAAAGGGACCAGCCGTTAAGGGTGTCGTTATATTTAAAAGCACAGTCAGCAGACAGATACTAATAATAGTTACAATTGTGATTAATGTTTTAATCATTCATTTTTTACTATAACACTTTAGCATTGGTACATGAAATAAGCCCGAGCGACAAGTCTTAATGTTCGGGTTGCAGCAAACGCCACTTAAAATAAATAATTGAGCGTGTGAACCACAAACAACCTGCCGCTGCAGGCTATAGACTGACCGCTCCGAGAAAACTCGGGGCATATTTGTCTCTTATACACGGTCCACGTAACATTGTTTCTGCGGCAAAACGCCCCATCCAAAACATACGGTACTAGTGTACGCGCTACACGCCTTTGGCGGAGCATCAGCGACGCCACGTTTATTTTGATTATATCTTAATAATACAATCGACAAAACACAGTTGTCGTCACCGACTTTCCGTCAAAAGCCTACGGTCAGTAATTAAATTTTTAAGGTATTTTTGGTTTTTGTTTTTAGTAAAACCTATTTGTACCATAGCACAAGCATGATAATAAGTCAAAAAAAATTGCATAATGTATGTTGTTATAAGTACATTCTTGTTAATTTTAAAGATTGAGATGTAGTTTATCAAAACAATTACGAGTAATTCAATTGTTGTATTAATTACGTCTTTGGTTGTTTGGTCTTTTAAATTTTTGCTGTTATGAATAACTTGCTTTGCTTTGTGCTGACATTTTTCGTCCGGCGATCCGATTTGTTTCTAACTTATTTTTTGGACAGCATTTATTTTATTTTATAAATATTATTTTTTGTTTACATTGAATTCAAACTTATAGCATGCTTTTGTCTTGTTTGTATGATTTGGAAAAATAAGCCACCTTTTTAATTAATCACAGACTCTGGTTATAATTTGGAAACTACTATTCAATTTAAAGTCATTTTACATTTAATATTGCCAGTTGTTATATAGTTAAGGATTAATTATTTTTTTTGTATTTTTAAAAGTACTTAAGCTTTTTAGCGATTGCCATTTTGCTCGTTTTTTGGAAATTATTTATATTGATTACTTTTAAATTTGGAAAATCAAACTCAAATAATATATATTTTGTATATCAAGGACTGTATGAGGTTAATATAGCGTAGTATTTTTTACTAGACAATTTTGATAAAAGATATTGACACAAGCGCTTTGTAGTCCTATTATAGGGGTAGCTTCTGAATAAATTAATTATACAGAAGCCTAAAACAAACACATAGAAAAAACTCCACAATAAAAACAACCGTTCCTCGCAGGCGGTTGTTTTTTTCTGATCAAAATGGTGGAGCTGCGGGGAATCGCACCCCGGTCCGAACGGTAACCGATTATTTTTCTACAAGCTTAGTTTGACTTGTTTTTAACGACTTTCAAAACTTTAAACCAAACGAAAAACGCCATGATTGTCGCGCAATAAGCTTTCCCAAAACAGCGTTGCTTCCCACTATATTGGTAATCGACATACGTATAACACCACACCTCCTCTATGTCGACTGGGCGATGTGATGGCCCGAATTAAATCCGAGCTGTTGCTAGAACTGGTGACTGAAAGACGCTGGCAATACCAGAAGCCGTTTCAGCTACATAGTTTTTAGCTTTTGCAATAAATGTTGCAATTGTTTTTGTACATAACGAGTACGTTCGACTTGCAAATAACCTGTTAAAATCCATTCGTCGAAAGCTAATGTCAGCCCCAACGCAACCAGTTAATTATACCATATATTGCACTACGAGACCAGTCATGCTTAAATTAAGCTTATGGTTTCCAGAATAATAACTGTTGCCCCTGTCGGATTCGACGGCTTCATCGTCGAAGTCGAGGCTGACGCATCAAAATCGTTGCCGTCTTTGCAGATTGTTGGTTTAGGCAATAAGGCGATAGACGAAGCCAAAGAGCGTGTTCGCAGCGCAATAACCAACTCCTTATTAGATTTTCCGAAGAAACGAATAACAATTAATCTAGCCCCGGCTGAATTACCCAAGGATGGAGCACACTATGACCTACCGATATCACTAGCAATTCTTTGCGTGAGCGGTCAGATTCTTCAATCAGAGCTGGACGGATCGGTTTTTGCTGGGGAACTGGCCCTAGATGGGACACTTAGGCCAATTAAGGGTGCAATTAATATTGCACAAATGGCAAAAAAGTCTGGGTATAAAAGAATTTATCTACCAATACAGAACGCTGATCAAGCTGGTTTGGTTGAAGGTATTGATATATTTGGAGTAAAAACGATTAAACAACTATTTCTACATTTAAAAAAGGAGGTTTTGATTAGTCCTAGCATTAGACAACCTGAACTAACAACAAACACTGACCGACTTAATCCCCCGCTATTAGACGACGTGAAAGGACAAGAACAGGCCAAGCGTGCGCTGGTAATAGCAGCGGCTGGGCATCACAACATTTTATTGTCGGGAACCCCAGGGGCAGGCAAATCTATGCTGGCAAAAGCTTTGTCAAACCTACTGC
This sequence comes from bacterium, assembly GCA_043724245.1. Lineage (GTDB taxonomy): Bacteria > Patescibacteriota > Saccharimonadia > Saccharimonadales > Saccharimonadaceae > UBA1547. The sequence goes on along the minus strand of JAYSMZ010000036.1, from coordinate 10,858 downwards.
CCGAACTATCAAAACAAGAACAAATCGCCGCAACAAAAATTCACAATGTTGCAGGAAAAATCACAAGTGAAATAATTACTAAACGTCCCTTTAGATCGCCTCATCACACAGCAAGTGTCATATCGATTATTGGAGGAGGTAGTAAACCAAAACCAGGCGAAATCAGTTTAGCCCACACAGGAGTATTGTTTTTGGACGAATTTCCAGAATATCCAAGAAACGTACTTGAATCACTTAGGCAACCATTAGAAGACAAAAAAATCGAAGTTAGTCGAGCGAATAGTCATGTATCATACCCTGCAGATTTTATGCTGATAGCAACGATGAACCCATGCCCGTGTGGTTATTTGGGAAGCAAAACAAAGGAATGTTCGTGTACGACTACACAAATTTTAGCCTATCAAAAAAGACTTTCAGGTCCTCTACTTGATAGAATTGACATTTTTGTAAGCGTATCACAAGTCCCAAACGAGTCATTGATTAACACAGATTCGTTGAGTAATTTGCAACACTTAAAAGCTACCGAAAGTATCGTACAAGCAAATATAATACAAAATATACGTTATAAAAGTAGTACTATATACAACTCTTCTTTATCAAATCGGGAAATTAAAAAATACGCTCCCCTTTCCGAAGACGTCAGAAAGCTATTGGTATTGGCGGCTAATCGACTAAAACTTAGTTCGCGTGGATATTTTAAAATAATAAAAATTGCAAGAACAATTGCGGACCTTGCTGGCGAAGAGCAGATTAAATTCGAACATATTAGTGAAGCTATGCAATATCGCGGTTAATATACTTGAACTACTGTTATATATCTGATAGAATAACTAGCGAGTCATTGCTCAAAAAAGTTATCACACAAACCAAGGAGATAAACGATCAGTATATCAATTCGTATTAATCAAGAGATTAAGTCTGATGAATTACGTGTCATTGGTGTGAATGGTGACCAGCTAGGGGTAATGAGCCTGTCCGAAGCACTGAAAGTTGCCGAAGATGCCGGGGTAGATTTGATAGAAATATCTCCTAACTCTAACCCGCCCGTTGCTAAAGTAGTTGATTGGGGAAAATTTCAATACCAAAAAATGAAAGAGCAACAGAAAAACCGCAAGCATGCCAAAGCTGCTGAATTAAAACAAATGCGGATGGGGTTAAAAATTGGAACAAATGATTTGGACATAAAACTTCGCAAAATACGTGAATTTTTAAGTGGCGGACATAAGGTTAAAATTTTAATTTTTTTCAGAGGGCGTGAAATGGCTCATCAAGAATTGGGTTATGAGATGATCAAAAGAATAGTATCCCAGCTAGAAGAGGACGCGATTATAGAACAGTCTCCTCAAATGACTGGTCGGAATTTAAGCATAGTGATAAGGAGCAAATAATGCCTAAAATGAAAACCCATAAGGGTACAGCAAAACGAATCAAGATTACAAGTACTGGGAAATTAACCCGTCGTCGGGCTTTTGGCAATCATATGCTAGCTAAAAAAAGTAAAAGTCGAAAACGATCAATTAATACTACCGCAACCGTAACTGGTTCAACTGCAAAAAACGTTAAAAGAGCACTGGGCATCTAAAAGGAGAAAATATGCGAGTAAAACGAGGTGTTACGGCAAGTGCAAAGCACAAAAAAACCATCAAACTAGCAAAAGGTATGCAACATGACCGAACTAGGTCTTATCGCCTAGCAAAACAAGCAGTTATTAAGGCACTGTCTTATGCCTATCGAGATAGGCGCAATAAAAAACGCGACCTAAGGACTTTGTGGATTACTAGAATTAATGCTGCTGCCCGCGAACTTGGAACCACTTATGGCAAATTAACGGCTAGTTTAAAGGCATCTAATATTGAAATTGATCGAAAAGTTTTATCTGAACTTGCTATCAGCGAGCCTAACGCTTTCGCTGAAATCGTAAAACAGTCAAAATAGCACCCAACTAAAAACAACCACTTTCAGATTGAAAACGGTTGTTTTTAGTTGGCAGTTTATCGATAAGCCGGGTTCTGTCATGGATGATCATCTATCTAGTCTAGCAGTTGCCTACCATATCAAGCGGATATCGACCTGCAAGCGAGTCACTTTTTGCGCAGATCTCCTTGCAGCAGACAGGGTTTACCTTCACATCATGTCACCATGGTGTGCTGTGGGCTTTTACCCCACTCGTTTCACCTTTTCCCAATAAATTGGGTAGTTTTGTTTCTGTGGCACTTTCCCTAGGGTTGCCCCCGGTCGCCGTTAGCGACTGTCTTGCTCTGTGCTGCCCGGACTTTCCTCTCCATGCTTTCTAAAAAACATGGGGCGATCATCTAATAAGCTGCCGCCTTTAATTATACCAAAATATCCCAGGGCTTACTATCGGCGCAAGATATTCCCTACCGTAAAGGCAAGGTGGGTGCTCGCAAATCAACTCAACAGAGATGAATCATTAAAGCTCCCTATCTATATGATATTCAGGAAAATCATATACGCCTAGGTTTACCCTGGGACACTATCTATTATACCATTTCAAGCACCGAATATTCGTGCGAACAGTTGAACGAAAAATTCAATCGAACCTAATAATAGCGTACTGAATACCGATCCGCCTATCAAAATTAAAGCAAAAACGACAACAATTCCATATCGTTCCATTGATTCCATCCCACGTCGTACAAAATCGGGGGCAAGGGCGTATAAGACTCTTGATCCATCAAGTGGGGGTATTGGGATTAAATTGAAAATGAAAAAACCTAGATTAACCATTACTCCAACCGTAAGGATAAGTCCGTCTATTCCATTTGCAACTCCAGACATATTTACGGGACTGCCTAAGTAAACAGATAAACCATAGATTAAAAACGCAAGCAAAAAATTCGTTAATGGACCCGCCAACGCTAGTATGGCAGCCCCCCACTCGTCCCAACGTATATTATTTGGGTTAAATGGCACCGGTTTTGCAGCGCCAAACACAGGAGCACCTGAAATTGCCAGTAGTAACGGCAAAAGTATGGTTAAGAATGGGTCAATGTGTTTAATTGGGTTCAAAGACAATCGACCGCTTAACCTAGCGGTGTCGTCACCCAACCAATAGCCTGCATATGCGTGCATAGCTTCGTGGAGGGTCATAGAAACTAAAACAACCCCCAAAACGACAATTATATAAATAATGTCTATGCTCATACTAACTAGTATAACAGTAATTGGTTTCGCATTCTTCTCTTGACGTATGGGGTAAAAAACACTATACTGGTAAAGATTGTTAAAAATAAGTGGAAGTTAATTATGGTAGCACGTTGCGAACTAACAGGAAAAGGTAAACAATTCGGACATAACGTTAGTTTTTCGATGCGCCGAACAAACCGTGTTTTTAAACCAAACCTTCAAAAGAAAACATTTGAAATTGACGGCAAAAAAATAACCATGGTTCTTTCAACTCAAGCTATACGAACCCTTAGAAAAAAAGGTCTCCTTTCCTAAACACATAAAATGAGTCGCAAAAACCCCTCAAAATGAGGGGATTATTAATATTATAAATTTGCGGCCTATTTAACTTCGGTTAATTTTAATGACCGTTAGTGGCGCCTGAGCTGCGGCTTGTTGTTTGTGTTTATATTTGACTGTTTCTTCGACGGGGGCGCCAAGTTCAGTGATGAACGAAACAACCTCAGACTGAGGGACTTCGTATTTTAAGTGCTTATCGGCATAATGTATTGGTATAACAAATTTTGGACTAATCATTTTGGCTAGACTAGATGCAGCAGTTGCATCCAATGTATAACCATTACCGCCAACAGGAAGAATCAATATATCCAAAACACCCAAAGCCTCTAGTTGCTCGTCAGACAACTTACCGTCAATATTACCGATAATACCTATACGAGTTTCATTTATTTCAACCCTATACATAGTAGATAACAAACCTTCATTTTCGGAGTCAATGTGTCGACGCGCTGGCACACCAACTATATCAAAGTCAGCAACCCCATACTCACCAGGACCGTCGATTAATAATCTGGAATCAGGGTTGTTTACTGCAAACCTGTGTTCAGTAATAAGTTCTACAGCTTCTTTAATCGGGACGTCTTTCAAACCAACGATTGATAGTTTAGGATCAACAATTATTTTTGCTTTTTTCGTACTTATAACCACACAATTAGCACCCTTGTATTCAATCTCGAACATAACTCTCCTTAAGGCTTTATTAATTGTTCATTACGTTATCAACGTCTACTATTACTTTATGTTTTCCGGTTATAATTTCAGTTATAAACCTGTCGCGAACACTTAGGCGATAATAAAATTCGTCGTACGGCAAAACGCTATAATTAATCTCACGACCTTCGGACTTTTCAATACCGGCAATTAACAATTTTGCTTTGGCTGGGGCGATATTACCGACTAGCAATACGTCTACTGGTGTGTTGGAACCTTTAACCAAAACGCCCGAGAATATTGCCAAACGCAGACCAGAGATATCACGTATTTCTTGTCCGTATTTTTCAACTGAAGCGTCTGTCTGTTCGACTGCGATAACCTTCGCGTCGTTATCTCCATCGCTGAAAATAGCCCTAAGTGGTACATAATAGTCATATCTTTGGTTGACTTGATAATAAAGCTTATTATCGGCGCTGTCACTAGTAATTATGCCAACTTCTAGCATATTTGACAGTTCACGACGGACTGAATTAATCTGTTCGTCAATTTTTCGTGTTATTTCGCGCACAAAAAACGACTGCCCTGGGTTGTTCAGGAAAAGATGTAGCAACTTTACACGTGTTTTTGAACCAAATAATGCATCAATCATCTGTTCACTCCGAATAACTTTGGTACCCTAATAATATCATGGTTGCTTGTGAATGGCGAGCTTGTGGTATAAATATTTTTTTGCATCATCTAGTGTAAACCAGTGAATAAATATGTTACGTCGCAACCAGGTTAATTGACGTTTCGCCAATCTCCAGTCCAATGTAATAAACTTTGACTTTAAATCTTCTAAAGTAATTTCGTTTTCCAAATATTTAAGAACTAGTGGATAAATATTAGAAGTCATAGCTTCGCTATCCCAACCATATTTCTCACCCAATGATTTAGCCTCGTCGATAACCCCATCGTTGATGATCTGGTCGGCGCGATTTTCGATTCGCGTTCTCAATATCTGCTTTTCTGTTGTTATCCCTACAATGATTGTATTACCTATTGGTCGCGCGCTTCGTGCCGATGGCACGCCACCTCTCTCTATTTCGCGTATTACATGGCGCTTGTTTTTATAGTTCTCAGGCAGAGATATTTCGTGTCTTTCGCAGTATTCATGTAGTTCTTCGATTTCCATTTGTTGTAATTTTGTCCTCAGTTTATCATCGACTTTTGCCCCAAATTTATAATCAAACACTATGCCGTCAACATACAACCCAGTTCCTCCAACAAGTATCGGCACTTTGCCGCATGACCTAATTTCATCGATTTTTTTGTTGGCATATTTTTTAAAATCGGCTGCCGACAAATATTGACCCGGTTCTACCAAATCCAAACCCCAGTGTGGAATACCGGCCTGTTCGGTAATTGTCGGCTTTGCTGTTCCGATATTTGCACCTTTATATATAGATCTGGAGTCTGCGCAAATAATTTCACCATTAAATTTCTTTGCAATATCAATCGCTAAAGATGTTTTTCCGCTCGCGGTTGGCCCGACAATCACAACAAGCGGTAGATGGTAGTCAGTAGATGGCAGATGGGTCTTTTGTTTTATGGTTTCCATCGCTTTTCCTTGAAGTTATCGACAATAAAGTTCGTACAAGTAACTCCTTCATGAGCTAGTAGTTGCGCCTGAACATTTCTACCACCGTGAAAGCCGGATGCTAGACCACCAAAACGATTGACCAATCTATGCCATGGCAAACTAGTATCACCAAAATGAGCAATTCCTCCGACAATTCTGGGCGCACTTGCATGCCCAGCCAACGCAGCTAAATCACCATAAGTTGTTACCTGCCCCACCGAAACCTCAGCAATTAACCTGTATATATCGTAGCGAAACGAACCGTTGACCATATTTACAACTGCTTTATATAGTCGGCTAAATTATCTAGCTTAATTTTTTCCTCTTTTGATTGAGTACGGACGCTAATTTCTCGCGCATCCTTATCTTTTGGTCCGACAATCAGCTGAACCGGTATTTTCCAATTAGATGCTTCACGTATCTTTTTACCAAGTGACTCATTTCGACTGTCGACTGTATAGCGGACCTCATTATACTTAACTGGTTTCATTAATACCATACTCTTAAGAATATTCTCAATTTCACTTACGTAATCAGTAACCGTGTCATTAATAGTCAAAATACGAACCTGTTCAGGTGCTGTCCAGAAAGGAAACCATCCGCCTGTATGTTCGATAAATACACTTAAAAAGCGTTCGATTGAACCTAGGATCGCACAGTGAATCATAAGTGGCATTTGGATATTTCCTTCTTTGTCGGTGTACTGTAATCCAAAACGCTGCGGTTGAACAAAGTCTAGTTGAACCGTTGCGACTTGGTGTTCGCGACCGATGGCATCCGTAGCCATAAAATCGATTTTTGGGCCATAAAAGGCAGCTTCGCCATCTTCTTCAAAATATTCAAGTTTGTTTACTATAACCGCCGCCTTAAGTTGAGCTTGAGCCGATTCCCACCATGATTTTTCACCCAAATAAGCATCACTATCGTCACGATATGATAAACGGACACGAAGTTTCATTGAAATAGTTTCATATAATTCACGTGCCGTTGCCAGCAGATTGCTAATTTCACCCTCAACTTGCTGCTGCATACAAAATACGTGACTATCGTCTTGGGTTAACGAACGAACCCTATCAAGCCCTCCTAATTCGCCAGTTTTTTCATCACGATAGTCTGTTGTAGTCTCCAAATAGCGAACCGGTAAATCCTTATAGCTTCTTGGGCGACTAGCGTAAATCTGTGCGTGATGAGGACAATTCATTGGCTTTAAGGCCATTTTGTCATCTGTTTCTTGGCTGGTTACCAAAAATAGCTCTTCACCAAATTTATCCCAATGCCCTGATTTCTTATATAAATCGATTTTCGTAATATGTGGCGTCCAAACTTTTTCAAAACCATACCCAATTCTTATTTGGTTAGAATATTGGGCCACAACATCGCGAAGAATCGTTCCTCTGGGTGTAAAAAGTGGTAAACCAGTCCCGACCAACGGTGAAGTAGTATATATATCTAGTTCTTTACCAAGCCGACGATGGTCGCGGAGCTTTGCTTGTTCCATACGCTCTAAATAATCGTCTAGTTCTTTTTGAGTCGCAAACGCTACTCCATATAACCTCTGCATCTGTGGGTTCGTGTCTTTGCCTCGCCAATAAGCGCCTGCGATACGCATTAATTTAAATACACCAGTAATTTCTTTAGCTGTTGCTAGATGTGGGCCGCGGCATAAATCCATAAAATTACCATTTTTATAGAATGTTACACTGTCAACAGCAGACTTCCCGCCAGACGCAACTCCAATTTCATTCATATCCAAATCTTTTGCGACAGTCGTACCGGAACGCATAAGATCGTTTAATAGCTCTTCTTTGTATGGTTGTTTGTTATCTTTTGCCCATTTAATAGCTTTATCAATTGGCATTTCAGATTTATCGAAAGTATCGCCGAATTCAACAATACGACGTATCTCTTTTTCAATTTTTGGAAAATTTGCCTCAGATATTTTAATTTCGCCCAAATCAATATCATAATAAAACCCATTATCCACTACCGGCCCAACTCCGAATTTTGCCTCTGGCCACAACCCTTGGACTGCTGCAGCAGTGATGTGCGCCAAGCTGTGGCGCATTAAGTGTAATTGGTCATCATCCATTCAATAATAATAACATAATTATTGCGTCACCACCTCTATTTTGATATTCTTATATTGAATACGGGTCCTTAGCTCATTTGGCTAGAGCGCCACATTGACGTTGTGGAGGTGGGAGGTTCGAATCCTCCAGGACCCACCAAATATGTGTAATCATCACCATTGGTGATGGTTTTTTGTTGCTTCTCATGTTTTACCCAAGTTTTCCACCCTCAATATACATATGTATTCCAAATATTTATATCATAACCGACATATTTTAGGTGCTTCTGTTCTATTGACTTATTATTGTGTTTATGCTAGTATATTCATATGGAACAAAAACAACAGATACACAACACCCATACTGCTTCCAAGCTCGAGCGGCTAGTTATTGGATTTGAGTATGATAAAACCTTACAACAACTTAAACGTGAAGTTCGTATTCGGACCCTTGAATAAGCCCTTTATTAAAACTTGTCTATACCGTTAGTACCACCTGACGGTCTTTTTATAATCGGTTTTTTACGCTTAAACTCTCGTTTTTCGACTGCTTTTTTGCGCTAGCAACTGATTGATATGTCGCTTTGTCGGTCACATCAAAAACCTCTAGATATCGCCCTAGGAATATACGTCCTTGTGAATATAATGCAGCCATTGAACTGTAAATAATTGCCGTAAATGGCATTAATATCCACTGGGCCAACATCCAAAAGGACCTTGTGCGTTTATATCGTTCTGGACGAGCTGGTAACATCTTGAACGTTAAAAATATTGTGATAAAAAGTCCTACTAATGCCATCTGTTGTATAGTACTCACCACATCTGGTAATTGATGTGCTGCAACGCTACGTGCCGCCTCGCCATTTATTAATAATGGTACCCACCCACCTAGGGCAACTAGAATAGACACACAAGCTAACGTTACGTGACCGTCAAGTAGCCTTAAAAGCCTTGCAACGCCTCCAATGAGTGGAACTTCACGATCTTTCGAAAAAACCCGCACAGCGACGTATGGCACGTCAGAGGCACCATATGCCCACCTTCGAAGTTGTAAAAATTGTGCCTTAAGGGTTTTTGGAAGCGTATCAGCCAATACTGCATCTTGATAAAACGGAACATAAATCGGCAAAACAGTATAATTGCCTTTAAAATAGAAGTAGCTACGCCAATATTGATGACCGTCTTCAACAATTGTACGTTTACTCCAAAAATCCATCTCTTCTAAGGCGTCCATCGGTTGTGAATGTGATGCAAAATTACGTAAAGTATGAGGTCTCATCGAACTTATAATAGTCCAAAATGAGTTTCCCGTAGCAATTACCCTCATAGGCGCCGGTGCATCCCATATGTTATTGAAATACAAACAAACTGGTTGATAAGATAAATGCTTACGATTCTCGTGTACTATATACTCGTAGGTAATATAATCAAAATAAGATGGGTATGGTTTATTATCACAATCCTGAGACGTAACCATAACATTTTTCGATTCAATACCCTCCTTTTTTAGCCATTTTTTCAAAAAGTATCCAGCATACGTAATATTCGGTCCTTTGCCAATAACCTCATTTGGCAAATCAGCTGGGTGTTCTACAAGATGAAATGCATAAAACTTTTCTCCGAATTCTTTCTGAAGTCGATGTGCGGTTTCTTTGGTTTTTTCGCCACCTCTTTGTTCGTAGCCATAAACTAAAATTATTTTTTTATTGTCATAAGTACTGTTTATAAATGATTGAATTGTAGGAGCAATTACTTCGTAAGATTCATTGTAAGTAGCGACAATTATCGCATTATAAATCTGTGAAGGTTTTGGAAACGAGACAGGATCTGCCGCAATTTGACGCAGATTTTCAATATGAGTGGATATATTGAACATTCTTGACTTACTGTTGCGCATAACATCGTATGACTCCCCGGGATTTTCCAAATCAGCCAAACGACTACTCCAATCAACTTTTTGAGCTGATTCTAGTCTGTTCCGTCCTTGTATTGTACGAAAAGCGATCCCCACCGCCTTGACTAACATGGTTGAAATAATAAGTAGTAAATATATTGAAGCAAAAATCGGACTTATTAATGAAAGTACTACAAATAAAATCAGCGCTCCGTAACTTAAAAATGCTGGTAGCATCTCGAATAGACGATATTGTAATGTCCGTTTACCTTTTGGGATTTCAAGGTCGATCATATAGTTACAATAATGTTTGTAGCCCTAAAACCGTCAACGCTGTCGCAAAACCTACCAAGATCATACCAACGCCGAACCAGGCAAACATTATTGCCATTGGTCGACCTTTTGTTAATAGCAATTTAACAGATATAATTGAATGAAAAACAGCAACAATCAGCACGAATGCAATGAAAACAAAAGAATAAAACCACTTATCAAAATAAAAGTGTGTTATGCCAAATGCTGAATAATGTGAAACCAGCTGCCTTTCACCGGAATGAATCGACAGACCAATAAAAATTGATGCGGACAATGCAAGTATAATCATCAAGACTACCAAAGATAGTAAATATCTACCAGAAATAAGTTGCTTAAGTGAGTTTTTGATAATTTTTTTCATAATTGTTGGTACCTAATAATGATATGTGGAGCCGCTGTCCGGATTTGAACCGGAGACCTACGCTTTACGAAAGCGCCGCTCTACCAGCTGAGCTACAGCGGCACTCAGTTGATCACAGAGCTAACCCATATCTATCGGTTAGCTAAAAACTTCAGGTCAGTCGCTTTTTATCTGTTTTTCGATTCGCATCGAACCATTAGGTTCGATTTGTCACGATAAAACAGCCAAAAAATCATTACTGCTGCTAAAGTTTCACACCAACAGATAGATGTGGGTTAGCTCATGATTATTATAGCACCTGAGAGAGACAAAATAAACGACACTAATCTGTTGCGCTACAGATTAAAAACTGATATCATACTAGAGTTAATTCCACGGTACGGGCTCGTAGTGAAGGGGTTATCACGCCTCCCTGTCACGGAGGAGATCGCCGGTTCAAATCCGGTCGAGCCCGCCAAA
>JAYSMZ010000035.1:0-5313 GCA_043724245.1 bacterium | reverse complement strand
CCATATGCCCTGTCAAAACGCACGCTGTCAGTTAATACTTCATCAATTTTATTGTTATCCTGAATCATATTGCGCAGAATTCGCAGCGGTGCACCATATTTGTTTATATACAAGGTAATTTTGTTTGTGACTTCAGATGAAAACAAGTCGTCTATACTTTGGTGAAACTGGGCATATTCATTAATGTGTTTATCAGATGTCTTGTAAAGTTTCTGCATGTCATATCTTACTGCCGCTAAATCAGATTTAAACAGTGCACGGTGGACAGCAATATATAGACTAACTTCAAAGTTTTCACCCAATGGGTTATTGGATTTGAATGATTTTTTATTCAAAATAGCATTATAGTGATGGTACGCAAATTGAATATATATCGGTTGAATCAGATTTTTTACTAAAATATCTTCACTACCTATCGACAGTAGGTCCAGCGTCCAAGTTCGAGCAATATTTTCGTCAATTCCGGATGTTTTCAAGCGCCAATAGTTATTATACTGGTCGTGAATTACATCGCCTAAGGTATCAATAGTTTCGGTTGGTAAGGTGTTATTTTTCAAATATCCCGATTGGGTTAATTCGATAATTAATTCTTCGGCAGTGGATTTAGCCGACAATGAATGGTTGTTGAAAGATATGCTACGTACAAAAAATCGACGAATTGCGTGTTGTATTAATAGGTGTTCTTGGGCATATTCGGCAGCATTACGCAGTTGTTCGTAGGCCACCGACACTACCCCGCCAACTCCAGCAACATTAATCGTCCTGCCGTTATATTCAGTGTTGTCGGTGGCTTTGGCTTCCGCTAATTGACGGCTTAATTGCAGACCATTTGCATTTAATTTTTTGTCCATAATAACTTTATATAGTTTAGACTGTTACAGCCGTTTATTCAATGGGCAAAATCGAATAACTAAGGTGTTATAGCCTGACCCTTGTACAATCTCGCTTAGTTTTTTGTAATCGATTTAACGACTTCTTTTGCAAATCGCTTGCCAACAATGTGATCAACAGTAAGAAGTTTTTTCACCGATACGTGCCGAAACTCTGATAATTTATTGATACTTTCCGGAATCAGAAATTCATCTAGAATGCCAAATATAATTCTTATTGGAATTTTCGCATTTATAATCTCGTTGTATGTATCTTGTTTCACTGTTGTGTTAATTAATGACAAACGAAAACTGTCCCAATTGTCCTCGTTAACATCTATACCGTCTTTGACTGAAAGTAAATTACGAAGTAGTTGTGAATTGTTAATTGTAAATTTCTTATTTTCAGATATAAACTTATAAGCTTCCAGGTACACATCTGTCCATGTACGAGAAAATATTGATTGTGATTCGTCGTCTTTAATATAAATAGGTGGGCTCAGAAGATACATGTGCTTTATCTCGTTTGGGTATATCGTGTAGTAATGAGCAGATATTATTGCCCCCATTGAATGTCCGACTATTGTAAATGGCTTTTTAATTTTTAAATTTTTGAGTGTTTTGTGAATTGATTTTATATGATCATCGGCAGTATAATCTATTGTCTTTGGGTTGGGAGATTGACCAAAACCTAATAAATCAAGTGCAATAATACGATATTTTTCAGACCCCAATTCATTTATTAATATTTCCCAGGTTTTTGATGTTGCGGCAATCCCATGTAGTAAAACAATTGTCTGTTTGTGATTATTGCCAACATCGTAAGCAACGTGAAGTACTGGCGTTGGTCTGAGAATATTTAAGATATATTTTATCGGCCAAATCATGTAAAACAGTATATACGAAAATTACTAGTATGGCTGTCGAATTATGGTTTTTAATTTCGACGAGTCGACTCGGCGAGGATCGCTGAAATAAATTTCATGATGGTGTTTGTTGGATTCGTTTAGTTTTCCGCCCTGACACTTGATATATTCATGTAATTTCATAATCGTTGGGCCTTCGTCAGAGTACGGACCAATATACATGACCTGAGCACTGCGACCTTCGTCATATGGTTCAAATCGAATTTTATCAATTAGTTTTGGGTTCTTCTTTTCTGCAGCTTGTTTAACTGCACGCTCGAAAATATCATTTGTTACAATATCCGGCTGCATAATCATTGCTGTCCACAACCAATTGCTTTTGTCATCGACTTTGAAATCGGCCATTTTTTCCGTCCACCATAGACCCTCTAACGGCATAACGCCGAAATCCCTGCCAAGTTCTTTTTTAATCATAAATTTAATCGTGTAAGCAACGGGATAAAGTGTTTGAATTGCGTCGATGTACTCTTGCGATGTGTTCGGATCGCCACGACCATCGATAACCAGATAGTTCATTCTCGGCACCTTGATCGTCACTGGTTTTCCCTCTTTAGCGTTATATAATTCCTCGAGTTGTTTTTTGTAATCAATCTTTTCCATGAATTGAGTATAACAAAATTAACCAAGTAAAAGCATCGCAGCATCATATTTTGGTTTTATGATTTCTTTTGATTTTTCAAAATGCAGTTTATTATATTTTCTTTGTAGTTTTGCTTTTATTGATTCCTGTGCTTCTTGCTGGTTTAGGTTTTCAAATTCATAGGCAGCTTTGAAAAGTCCGCCAATATTATCGAAGTTGCTCATAGCGTCTGCTTCGGCAACAATTTTCTCTTCAAGTGTTTCTCTATCGTTATCAATTGACCCACGATGGTTTAGTATGCATTTTTTGACTTTTTTTATTCTATCCTCCGGATAGTTTAGCTCACGAAGTTTCTGTTCGGCAATTTTTGCACCATAAATGTGGTGATTTTCTCTGCCCTCCATAACTGCACCGATGTCATGCATCCAGCCGGCAATAGATATTATTTCCTTGTCAGCCCCTAACATTTCAGCCAATTCCTGAGCGAATTTAACCATAGGGATAAAATGAAATTGATACGGCTCATATCCGTATTTGCTGGTTGGTTTTTTACTTTCTGATTCAACAAATTTTCTAATTTCTTCGACTATATCCATATGATAAGTATAGCAAACAGTAAAGTCCTACCGTAGATAGGACTTTACTGTTTGGAGGGCCACAGTGTTGGCTATTGGAACTAAGATTGACCAATCTAGGTCGTGCTCAATATCCAAATTCCCGCAGCAGTTTTCCGTTCACCATGCTTCTTCATAGCTTCAAACATTTTCTGTGGTTTTACAAGACGCCATTTTGGATAATCTGTGCCTGGGTCAATAATACGCAGTTGTCCATCAATCACCCTGTCAAATACGACCACATGGCCCCAATCTCGACTTGGGTCATCGACTAGTGCACCATGATTAAAACATAGAAGCCCATTCCCATTCTGGCGTTCAATTGTATTCAGCTCATCAAGCAACATTTTCGTAGATGATATTTCTGATATAGGCTTTAGCCTGTAATTGAGGGGTATGCCCATATTTTTGAAAGCAACGTTCAACTCAAATTCTGACTCGTAGATACGAGTGCCGTAACCAGCCGTTGGCGGAGTCGTTGATGTACGGACATTATAAAAAAAGTGTGCTTTTTCAGGTGGGATGACTAACCCTAAGTGATATCCAATTTCTTCTGCTGGCAATAACGGTATCCCTTGCTTATACATTACCATCTGGATACTCGTTGGAACGCAACACCATGGCTGCTGAGTAAAAGGAACGTACCTGGAATCTATTGGGGTTGCTTGCATTTTTATCATATTATCATTGTATCAAAAAACAGAGACAATTTATCTCTGTTTTAAGCATAAACGGTTTGGAGGGCCATTGTGTTGGCTATTGGAACTAAGGTTAAGTCTGGCGTTCAACTTCCCATTGCTTGAAATATGTACAGGTACCATCATCGGCGATTTTCACCATAAAAATTCCGTCTATTACTAATCTAATATCGCTGGGGACTTTCGTAAGCTTAGCCTGCCAGTTGATAATTCCGAACCCATCTGAACATGCAATTATTTTATGACTAAATGAAACATCTTTTTGATTATTTGGTATGACTGCCCATAATTTATAGACTTCACTCCAAGAAGTAATAGGCTCATCCAAAGGATTTTCGTACCATTCAATAGTGTCCCGATTTACAAGCTGCATGGCCTGGTCGGGATTCTGTGCCGTCCATACCTTTCCTAACTTTGTCGTCCAATCATCTAGCTGTTCTTCGGTCATAAACCTATCATAGCAAAACAAAAACACTTCTACAAAGAAGTGTTTTAAGCATAAGCTGTTTGGAGGGCCAGGTGAGACTTGAACTCACGACATCCTGCTTAAGAGGCAGACGCTCTAACCAGCTGAGCTACTGGCCCACAACAAAATTAGATTGTACACTATTACCCCTGTTGGTGCAATATACGAAAAAATATATTACATAACATAAGTCTCGTTTAGAAGGTCCGTCCTTCTAAAGGTTAGTCGATACGGTAGAATCGAGTTTCAGATAGTTTTTTGTACGGAGCCCAGATTTGTTTGGCTTTTTTATGGGTCAATGTCGACATTTTAATTAGGATAATGATTAGCATAGTTAGTCCCGTGCATAATAGTGCGGCCAGAAGTTTATAAATATACAACCCGCCAACATCCATTAGTAAAATAAACGACAAGGTAATTGAAAACAAAATAACCATTACCATCCATTCGTTACTATATACACGATTGCTTAGTTGCATCGCATAGTTCGTCCGGTTTGCTTGATTCGCAATTAATCCATTCAGCAATTTGTCAAACTCTTCCTGATGCTCGCCCTTGTAATCCAAACAATATCCTATTAGCGATTCGTATTTTTCTTCACCGCCAGCCGGCTTGCGATGTCGCATAGCGTGATCGACATATTCTAAGAACATCTGTTTGATGTGTTCACGTTGTTTAACGGGTAATTTTGCAACCCCAATTATCATGCCGAAAATCGCATTCGATTCTGCCCTGACAGTTTTATGCAAATCTTCGATTCTCATCTTTTGAGCTGTCAGTATTGGTGAAATATAAAAAACCATACAAAAATGAGTTGACCGAAAATAATGTTAGAGCGCCACCGTCGAATTTTAAATGTGGGATGAAAATTTCGATTACCGCAAATAGTACGAAAAGGATTATAAAATAATAGCTGAGTCTGATTTTGTTTAAAAATATGTTGGTTATTGCGTTCATGATTGATTATAGTTTAGCATAAAAAATAAACATTATTATAAAACAAAAGTTCCTTTTAGAAGGTCCGTCCTTCTAAATAGTTCTGGCCGGACGGATAGCGCTACGCTTCTCCGCTCGTTCACAAAAGAAAATACCTTCGGTGCTGTCTTTTGTTTCATTCGCTACGCCGAACCGCCGACCTTGGATTTTGCATGCAAAATCCA
>JAYSMZ010000034.1:0-6009 GCA_043724245.1 bacterium | reverse complement strand
GGAAAAATTCTTTCAATCGATGAATTGATAGCCCCAAGTGGCAATAAAATAACAGCTCGTGAATTTATTAACGGCTATTCTTAGTTCGTGGGCTTATTCAAAATTACGTCGCGACTAGCAATGACTTCTTTTTTTAGACCTTCTAACACTTCCGATACAACATTACGATAATCGGGCCTGTTTACTTCCAGCCATTTTGTCGCAGCATATTCAGCCCTAAGGGTAGAATCGTCTTCATTAAGACCTGTTGCTTTTTGAAGTTGGCTAAATCCACTATCATTTTTATAGTCCGGAGCGAATTTTTTCAACCACGCAACGACTATATTATCTTTACGATCAATAATCGACTCGAACTCCGATAACTGTTCATCAGTCATTCCATCAGATAATTTTGTACCTACTCGAAGCTCAAGTTCATCATAAATGTGTTGTAAGAATGGCTTTTTCTGCTCTTCGGGTAGCTCATTTAACCCTATTTCTTCTAAAAACTTCTCATCCAATTGAAACATCTATATCCCCTCATAAACAATTATAAACCCTTACTTAAGTTTACGCTTTACCAACTCTCTGGTAAATAGCTCTAGTTTGTCACCTTCTTCAATAAGTATTTTTTTTGTTGTTTTTAAATTCAATCCGCACATTTCACCCTCGAAAACTTCTTTGGCCTCTTGCTGTTGCCTTTTTACGCTGACAACTTCAACTTCGGCAATTATTTCTTTACCACGTATAACCCTAGCAATCGTTCCGGCGACCACTTTTCCATTTGTAACTTCACCTCCTACGATAATTTCATCTTTTAAGGTACGAAATATGCCTTTAATGGTTAAATTTCCTACTTTGGTTTCGACGACATCTGGGACCAGTAATTCTTCCATTGATGCACGTGCATCATCCAGTAGTTTATAGATAACATCAAATAATCTAACCTGAACGTGGTCTCTGGCGGCCAGCCTTTTTACGGCCGATGATATTTCAACATTAAAGCCATATACAATTGTCTGCTCGTCAGCTGCAAGTCGAATATCGTTTTCAGATATATTTCCTACACCGCTACCAATTACTCTAAGCGAAATTTCGCCTTGGGTGTCAATAATCTTTAGGCTGTTTACAACAGAGGTAAGCGAACCTTGAACATCGGCTTTTACGATAACCTTCAGATCTTGTGATTCGTGCTGTTGATTCATCATCTTTAAAAGGTCTGCCCCCGTAATATTTGTACTGGCAGCGTTTTTCTCTGATTCAATTCGACTTGTTGCGGCTTGCTGTCTAGCAGTTTTTTCGTTTTTTACAATTACAAAATTGTCACCGAATTGAGGTAATTCCTTGAATCCGGTTACGGTTGCTGGTGTCGACGGCCCTGCTTCTTTTAATGTTTTTCCTGAAAAATCAAGTAATGTCCTGATTTTGCCGTAAGTTCCTCCGGCAACCAAAAAATGGCTTGGTTTCAAAACACCCTGCATTACCAGTAGTCCGACGACAGGACCGCGTCCTACCTCCATATGAGACTCAATAACCAAGCCTTCGGCTGGCGTTTCGATATCGGCTCGTAAATCCTCTAGGTCTGCAATCAGAAGTACCATGTCAAGCAATTTTTCAATATTTTCCCCAGTTTTAGCGCTAACTGCAACCATAACCGTGTCTCCACCCCATTCTTCGGGGTTCAGGGCGTGTTCGGTCGCTAATTGTGCTTTTACTCTGTCCGGGTCAGCACCTTCCCTATCAATTTTATTAATCGCAACAACGATTTTGGCGTTAGCCGTCTTGGCAAAACGTATTGCTTCAACTGTTTGCGGTTTAACGCCATCATCTGCTGCAACTACAATAATAACAACATCCGTTAGTTCCGCGCCGTGTTGGCGAAGCGCTGCAAATGCCTCATGGCCAGGTGTATCCAGCAGTGTAATCAATCGTCCGGCGTGGGTTGTTTGATACGCGCTGATATATTGCGTAATACCGCCCGCCTCACCATCAGCAACCTCCGTCTTTAAAATTGCATCCAAAAGACTAGTTTTTCCATGATCAACATGCCCCATAACTGCAACAATCGGTGGCCTAGGAACGGCCGAGTCGGTTAATTCATGAACTCTTCGTATACTTAGATTTGCTGTGTCTTTCTTTTCCAAAGTAACATCTAAAAGACCCAGCTCTTCAATGATTATCGTGGCTGTTTCAAAATCAATGTGTTGATTAATCGTCGATACAATACCGTTTTTGAACAATTCGCCAATTAAATTAGTTACTGGCAGGTTTAGTTTTTCAGCTAGTTCACCTACGGTGATAGAATCGGCAATTGTGATGACTTTTTCTGCCATGTCCGCTAGGATCCCTTCTGTCCCGTAGGACAATATTACTATTTACTTTTTGGCTTTAGGCTTTGCCTTCGTCTTGGCTTTACTAACCAAGCTTAGGGAAATTTTTCGACTTTCTTTTTCAACGTCCAAGACTACAAATTCTTTGCGCTCATTAAGCGTAAATACTTTTTCTGGGTCAATGTCGTCACCTTCACCAAGTTCACTTACGTGGACCAAAGCTTCGACGGCTGGACTGATTTGGACAAAAGCTCCAAACGGAGTAATCCTGGTAATTGTACCTTCAACTTTTTCGCCTGGTTTAAACTGATCAACTTCGGTCATCCATGGGTCTTCGGATAGTTGTTTAATACTTAGGCTTAGGCGGTCCTTGTCGATTGCAATAATTTTTGCATCGATAGTTTGACCGACTTTTACATAATCCCCTGGGTTGTTTACACGTTCCCAGCTGATTTCGCTAATGTGGACTAATCCTTCAATCCCTTCAACATTTACAAATACGCCGTAATCTACGACTCCGGTGACAACACCTTTAATCGAGTCGCCGACAGTCAGTTTCTCAAATCTTGCAGCCAAACCGTCTTTGATTGCTTCTTTTTCACTGAAAATCAGTTTATTGGCTTTGCGATCACAGTCCAAAATTCGAACCGTTAAATTTTTACCAATCAAAATATTTAATCGTTGCAAAATTTCGTCTTTGTCGCTGCCGCCTACGCGTGGGTAATTTTCAGCTGACAGTTGTGAAACTGGTAAAAATCCCCTTACACCATCATATTCGACCAACAGGCCACCACGATTTGCGTCATATGGTGATACTTCTATAATATCGCCGGATTCCATCTTGGCGATAACTTCATCCCAACCTCGGTCTTTGGCTGCTTTTCGAAGCGATAACAGCGCATAACCGTTATCAAGTTCAGTATCAACAATACTGGCAGCTATTTCATCACCAATATTTAGGTTTCTATAGAAACCTACCTCACGTCGTGGAACCAATCCGATTCCATGCGCACCTAAGTCTACTAATACTTCGTGTTTTCTAATCGTTAGGACCGTCCCTACGATTGAATCGCCTGTTGTTAATTGCTTGACACTGTCGCCTTCGGCAGCGAGCAACTCGTCCATTGTTGTGGCTTTTGCCATAAGTCTTTTTCAACAAGTCTCTCGTATCTTTCATCTTTTCCATCGTTTTCTAGGCAAAGATGGAAATCGTTTTCTCTGGACAAAATGTAGTTTTAACTACATTGCGAAGAGAAAAACGGTTTACAACCTGTCTAGGGCGCGGTGGAATGATTGAAAGGTGCGGGGAGCCTTGTTGCAACTCCTTCCTTAAATTAATATTTATGAGGTCATGTTTAAAACAACACCTCATGACTAATTACATTGTACCCCATATAATTGCACAAGTCAAAGAGAGTGCTGCTGGACTCGACGAGATGTTAGATAAGCTACGATAGAAGCGGACAACAAAAAGACACTGGCCAAACTTGTGATTGACGTCTCTACCCCGGTTGCCGGGAGGTCCGTCGCTTGCGATTTGGTTTTTGAACTTTTCGAGGTCGTTGTTGAGGTGTTCGTGGTACCTGTTGCTTCAGGTTTAGGTGTTTGGGTTTTATTATTCGCAGCAGTCGTCTGTTCTTTTCTGGCTTGCTGTCCTCGCAGGTTAAGAAAATAAATAGATGCTAACAGCCCAACAGCCAAAATAACACTTATTATTACAAAGCTTGCGACCGAACCACCCTGGTTTGTTCGTCGTATCATTACACTAACCTCTGTTTATATATACTTATTATGCATCCATTTTTTTAAATAATCAACCCATCAAATTATGGTACACTGGGATTATGTTAGTCGCAGTCGATACGGGGGGTACAAAAACACTGGTTGCCAGCTTTAATAAAGAGGGGATATTAGGTGGCCAAATTAAGTTTGCCACCCCAAAGAACCAAGATGAATATATCAAGGATTTGAAAGCGACCATTAAGGACCAATACGGCGATAAAACAGTCGAAGCGATCGTCGTTGCTATTCCAGGCGTAATTAAGAACGGGGTTGTTATCGAATGCGGGAATCTATCATGGAAAAATTTTGATATCGCGACTGCCCTGGATGGCGTACTAGGAAAAGTGCCTGTTTATATTGAAAATGACGCAAAACTTGCCGGTCTAGCCGAGACCAGATTTTTACCTGAAATTCCCGCCCAATCGCTGTATGTAACTATCAGTACGGGTATTGGGACTGGGATAATTACCGATGGTCACATTAATCAAGCATTGCGCAACAGTGAAGCTGGTCACGCGCTAATTGAATATGACGGAATCGCCCGAGAATGGGAGACATTTGCCTCTGGTAAATCAATTTACGAAACATACGGCAAATATGCCCATGAGATTACTAGTAAACGAACTTGGAATCAGATCGCCGATCGTATCAGCCGGGGTTTTTTGGCTATAATTCCAATTCTGCAGCCAGATGTAATAATAATCGGTGGCAGTATTGGAACTTATTTTGACAAGTTCGGTGAACGACTGGTTGGTCTGTTAACAGAAAAACTACCGGCTATCACCCCTTGCCCTGTTTTTAAAAAAGCCAGATACCCGGAACTAGCAGTAATTTATGGATGTTATTATTATGCCCTCGACAATATCACTGATAAAAAATCTTAAATCCGATTTTCCTCAGTTTAATTTTCAAAAATCATCCAGTTTTTTATGGTCTCACAGCGATAATACGGTATATTACACCGATAAAAAGGACAACTTCCGATTCTTGTTCCACGAACTTGCACACGCACTGCTAAATCACGTCGATTATGGACGCGACATTGAGCTTATCGCTATGGAACGCCAAGCCTGGGATAAGGCCAAAAATATCGCATCAAGTTACGGGTTAATAATTGATAATGATTATATCCAGGACAATCTGGACACGTATAGGGATTGGATGCACGAGCGCAGCACTTGCCCTAATTGTAGCGCCAGCGGGATGCAGGTTAAAAAGAAAAATTACAGATGCCTAGCCTGTAGCCACCAGTGGCACGTTAATGAGGCTAAAACTTGCGCTTTGCGACGATACGGTCTTAAAACGTAACAAAACACACGCCTTAATGGCGTGTGTTTTGACTGAAATGATTAATAAATTAAGCTTCAGTAGTAACGACGGCTTTTTTACGTCGGCTTATGCGGCCACCTTTTGCACCAGCAATACGTGCTAGTTCAGGGTTAGCTGCAAAACCACCGGTTCGACCATTACGGCCACCTTTTGCACCAATCTTTGCATAAAAGAATGGATCTTTTGCTAGGTTCTTGGCTGCAGCCTTTTGGCCGCCAGTTTTTGTTCCTGCCATGATTTCGTTCTCCTTTTTCTGCTTTTCGCTGTACAGCGAAAAGCGAATTAAAAAGATTCCCCGGTCTTCGCCGTACGGCGAATCTAACCTGGAAACCCTCTTTATTACCTCACACATGATATGTGGATGGTTTAATACTAACATAGCTTATGCTATTTGTCAATATATACATAAACATTTTTTATGTTACTTGTACTGTTGCATTTATTCTGTGGGTGCTATATTATAAATAAGCACCTGTTTGAATCCAAATTATCGATTCAAACCGAACCTGTACATTACCGTCCATACTGGTGAAATCTCTAATTTCTGAGATAAAACCTATGAAAACCGAGAAGACGTAATTATATTACG
>JAYSMZ010000033.1:0-15940 GCA_043724245.1 bacterium | reverse complement strand
GGTGGAAATGTTACCATAACCGGTGGTACCGGAACTGGCACCGGCACAAATGGACTAGTTAGTATTGGCGCTTCCAATTACACGACCGCTACTAATGCGGTTTGTTCCGCAGATTGTACGATTACTCAAAGTAATGTCGATAATTACGGTACAGTCATCATCAATGCCTCTACAGCTAACATCATTATGACCTTGCCACCGCCAACCAACACGGCTTCTGGGCGCGTTTTGAATATTACCAGCCCAAGTGGCAGCCAGGACTTTGTATTAACTACTAATACCGGTGGAGATATTATCAATGTTGCTATGCGACAAAACACAACCGCATCGATGGCTTGGAATGGCACAGCCTGGACAGCCGGAGGTGCCAGCAACGCGACTACCTTGCAGGCGGCCTATAATAACGGCTCTAACCCATCAACAGTACCGGAAATTAAGCTTGATGCCACCCGAAGCACTATTGATATCCAGGACGCTGATATTTCTATCGGCCAAGACTTGTTGAACATTCGCGGAAGCAATGCTGCCGGGCTGGGAACTGTGTTGTTCGGCGTCAGTAATGAAGGCCGTGTCACTATTCAAGGTACAACAGACCAATACTCAGCTTTTCGAGTGCTTCGCTCTAACGGTGACTATCTGTTTAATATAAACAGTAACAATAACTATGTAATTAGTAATAGTATCTATTCCCCTGGCAACGAGTTAACTAACCCCTCATTCGAAACCGGTGGCACTGTTACGGGAGGTGAGGAGGGCTGGTTTGGGGGTGCTCAATCCAGCATTGTCAACGATGCTGCCAACGCACAAAAGGGAAACTACGAGTTACAGGTTACACCAAATGGAACTAATTTGGATACCTACGCTGGAAGCTTTTACGAGGTTGACCCTGGCGACACCCTTTATTTTGAGGGGTATGTCAAAAATAGCGCTGGCGCTAACGGCAGTGCTGGCATTCAAATTTCTTGGTTCGACAAAGACAAGAATGTACTTAGTTACAGCACCGACTATGCCGGATTGCCTGGCACCAGCTATGTACTACGCAAAGTTAACGGTACAGTACCCGCAAACGCCCACTTTGCCCGCGTCTCGGCAGCTGTTCGATCAACCTCATCGACTGGTACTTTCTATTTCGACAACCTATATCTAAAGCGTAGCACCGAAACCGCCCCTACTACCTTCCGTAACAGCATAGACAGCACGATGGCCTTTAGGATTCAATCAGCCGGTTCGTCTCAGACCTTATTCACAGCTGATACAACCAATAACAAACTAAAGGTCGGTGACAGCACCGGTACTGATACGAATACAACATTATTAGTGCTGGATAATACGACAGCCGACCCTACGACTAACCTTTCAGTCAGTAATGGCGCATTATTCTATCGTTCAGACAATAACACCATCAAAGCCATCGTCGGCGGAGCAGTCGTAGATGTCTGTACGACCGCTGTAACATGTACCGGCTATGCAGCCTCAGCCGCTACTAGCGTGCAGTTGCAAGGTTCTAGCCCTGGCGCCGCCCAAACAGGTAACTTTAATATCACAGGCACAGGTATTTTAACACAGCTTCAAACCATGGATACGTCTGGTGCATTCAGCAGTAATCTGACAATCCGCACTGGTAACGCTACCGGCAGTACGTCAGGTAACTTAACACTTGATGTTGGTACTGCAACCACAAGAGGAACCATCAGCATCGGTCACAGCGGAACAAGCGTTGCCACCACCATGTACGGAACCTTGAAAATACAAGGTAGCAGTTCGCTTGCCCTTGGTACCAATAACTCGGCGTTAGGTTCGATATTGTTTAATACTTCAGCCGGAATACACACTGTCTCGATTGCTGCACCGGCTTCTGACCCAACCAGTTCATATACATTAACGCTACCGCAGGTGTTAGGCATAGCTGGTGACTGTCTAAAGGATACTGGCAGTGGTACGCTTGGTTTTAGTAACTGTACGGCCGGTACGACCGTCACTCTGCAAAATGCCTATGACAACAGCAGCCCAGCTGATATTACTCTGGCTAGCGCCAAAGACTTCTCTATTACGTCTCAACAAGCAGCAGTCTCTGGAAACGTAATATTTAACCTTCAGTGTACGACGGGCTGCTCAACAAATGGACGCTTTGCCGTACAAAATGCCGGGGTTGATGTAATGACCGTATCTCCAAACGGAGGTGGGATTAAATTAGCACAATATACTCAAATAGGTTCCAGCACTTCCGACGGAACCCAAGTGAACTTCCAACTCGACAGCTATAATGGAAGTACAGATTCCGGCTCCTGTTCAACCTCGGTCAATCAAGGGGCAATGTATTACAACACCAAAATGGGCAGTATTAGGTCATGTATTAACGGTAGCTGGAGTGATGTTTCCAACCCGGATACGCTTGGACTATTAACCTTTGGTATTGTCCCATCAAGCGGCCCATCTAACAAATATGACCTCCCTGCACTTGTCACGCCTGGCGCTTCTGGTCCTTGCAAGGTTTCGTGGGCATCTAATAACTCAGTTAATATAACCGCTTGCGTAGCTTATTCAAATGGACGTCGAGTTAACGTAGCGGCAACGACTTTATACACCAACAGTTCATCAGCTACTTACACAAACTTAACAACTACAAACCGTTGGGGACATATTTGCCTTAACCCTACAAGCGGACAAGCGGAATTTACTAACACAGCCGGTCAAGCTGCCGCTACTTCTGCAATGCCAAGTTTTAGCGCTGAAGTACCTATATTGTGCCTCGCGGATGTTCAAGGTTCGGCTACGACAAATGGCCAAATTGGTCTTATATATGATGTTCGTACCTTTACCTCAACCTTAAAAGAAGCCGTTAACGTATCACCTACAGCAATGGAACTTGGCATGTTGGCAGATGCAAGCGGAACAAATGGCGCTATGATACCAGCAGTAGCGTTAAGCAACAAATTGTATGGATTAATTGTAGCTAGTGATGGTGGAACTTCAGCCGGCGCACCCAATGCAATCGTTGCATCGGTCGGACCTGCTTGGGTTAAATCTATTGCTGGGACAGCTGGTCAGTTCGTAAAGACCAGCACAACGAATGGATATGGAAACACCACCTCTTCGATTCCGAACAACTCATTCTATTACTCGGTTGGTAATACCCGAACGACCTGGAGCAATGGATGTACATCGGCAGCAACATGTAACGGCTCACTATATGTCAACTTCATAGTTCGCTAACTCTTAACACATATCTGATGACAATATCCTCACATAGCAGCCGTCCCTACTGTGTAGAGATACAAAAGTCATAGTAATCTTTGAACCTCTTTATTATGTGACCCTTAACTATCTAACGCTAAAACTAATATCCAGTACTACACTCCAATTACCAGCCATATCTACTGCACGTGCATGCAATACGTGAGTCCCTTTGGATAAATTTGCAAGAGCCGTAGTTGTTGCTGCCAACCCGGTTCCATTAAAAGTCATCGGTATTCCGTTACCGACGCCAGGATCGCTATCAACGTAATATTCTCCAGTATTCATTGCTGTTGTATCAGTTGCGGATGCAACTGTGATAGTAACTGGTCCAGTTTTGCTATTAATTGTAGTTTTACTCATCGTTAGTCCACTGACCAAAGGAGAAGTTTTATCAATATTTACTGTCACAAAATTTTGATATTCAACGACCGCCAACACATTATTACTTGAATTTATTGCAACAACAGAATAGTGATAATCCCCTTCTTGGACCGCAGTTTGATCAATATAGTCGGTACCGTATGAGCTATCTAGATACCAGCCAACCCGCCCATTTTGTGTATTTGACCAACGATAAATGTCATAATGATCTGTATTTGGATATGGCAACCAATACAAATGTGGCGTTGTGTTTGTATGGCGTGATGTAAGATTACCAGTGTCCCACATAGGGTACTGAAGCCATGCAACAATAGGTTGGGTTTGTGTTGGAGTGATGACCCCAACCCAGCAATTTGCACCTCGTAGCGCATAATTTGTCCCAGATGGGGGGTTAGCAGACAAATTGTAATTAGTGTTATCTAATAGCTGGAAAGTGGCAGTACCCTGGCTATCCGTTAGTGCCGTGTCAGTTGAGCTATCCCAACTTGTATAACTGGGGTTATACACACTAATGCCAGCGCTATTGTATTGAATGTTGTTTTCGATATACGGGGCCACCGCTCCCGCACTAGCCATCGTCATTTGGGCATCACTCACTAAATTCCCAAACTGGTCGCGTAATACAGATGTTGTAGTAAATGTCTGTAATGTCATGTTTAAGGTCCCGGATTGGGGATTATTTGTTTGCAATGCGCTACTTTTAAAAGTCAGCCCGCCAACAACACCCTCTAAGTCAATATTATACTGAAGGGGGCCACCATTAAATGTAGACGGTATAGTGGCAGTGTAGTTACCAAACGAATCAGCTGGAAAACATGTGTTACTACCCGTTCCATCGGAAGGATAAAAACAGACAGACAAGCTTGTTGGCGTGCCTTGATCTATTGCAGCCAAACCCGATATGGTCACTGTGTCTATTGCATAGACTGGCGTACCAATTAATAACATCTGAGCCGATAATGCAATTGAAACCACTAGATAAAATATTTTTTTAATCACACTTAAACCCTCCTTATATTGTAATGATTCAATCATAGATTATCGTAATTCATTTAGCAATAAGCGTTTTGGGACAATGCCATAGTATAATATCTATAAGTATGAGTGGAAAAATGTTTAAATGGTTAAATTGGCGTAGGTTTATTGTTCTTCTAGTTGTGTTAATTGCACTGGTTGTCATCATATTTGTCGGATATTTTTATTTTAACCGTGACTCTAACCCGATACCGCAACGATTACGGTCACAGCTTACCTTTTCTCCATTTGTTATTCCCAGTGACAGCAAAGATTTTGCAACATCGGATTATAAATTCAGTACAGCCGAGGGAAAAGTACAAATATTATCCTATTTGATAAAATTCCAAAATAATACGATTTCGGTCTCAGAATATTCACAGCCATCTCAGTTCACAGACATCCCTGATTATAAAAATCAATTCTTAACAAATGTAATTAATCAAGATAGTTCCGTTTCGTCTTCCAGTGGCACGATTTATCTGGGAAAAGCCGTCAAGCAAAACAACAAACAATTGGCAATAATGATTGAACGCGGATTATTGGTATTTTTATCGCCTGACAATAAACTGACCGACGCACAGTGGCGCAGTCTGGGTGATCAGTTCGAGATTCAAAAAATAGATAAATAAGATATTACGGTTGATTAACTTGTTTTACGACTTCTAAATCACCCCTAACCATACCGGAGTGCGTAGGGTTGGCGCAATTAACTGTGACCGGCCACTTACCCAAAGGTGCTGTAGCCTCAACTGTCCAAGACCAATCAGTTTGGCCGTATTCGTTAGCGACCTTTTGAACAAGGCCGGAATCTTTGCTGGGTACTTTATTATAAACAACGGAAATCGTGCACTTTGCTTCGGGATTAGTTTTAATTGAAATAGAGGCGTTAGACCCCGGAACTACCGGCGTAGATAGCAGTTGGACGGAAACGCCGACTTTTGCGTTCGGGTCAGGTTTTCTTGCCTCCTTGGGTTGAGCTTTCTGAATAGGTTTTGCATCCGCCGGTGTGTTTTCGATGCCTTGTTGGCCCATGTACCATGTATAAACCACGCCTACAGCCAGCAAAATCACTATTAATACCGAGGCAGCAATTGCAAAGTTCCGCGCAACCCTAAAGCCTCGCGACCTTCTTTTGCCCATTTTTTTTGGCTTTTTATATCTGGAGCCTTGTATTTGCATCTAGATTTTATTTTTTCGTGTTCAAATACTTGACGATTGAAGTGGTGACCTTGCTGTCATTTTTGATGTTTTCAAAAAACAGTACTTGGGCCTTACTGACTATCATTGCATCCTCTGGACCATGAATCTCGTTGCCTAGTTTAATTAACTGGACATCGCTGGAACTGCTGGTGCTGGTTGCCTGCGGATTAGAAGAATCGGTTGCTTTGGCTTGTAAATAAAAGATGTTCGTTAGTTTCATGTAATCATTGTTCAAAGGATGAAGCTTGCCAAAGTAAACCTGGCCGTTCGTGAAAAAGACTGCCTGATATTTATCCCCTTCAATGGTCGCTCCCGTGTTTGATTGGTTAAAAAACAAAAAAGCTAACGCGATAATAACCAAGGCAATAATGGCCCCTGCGATATATGTGGCTAATTTAAATTTGTTTTTTTTAGATTTCACAT
The DNA here is from genome assembly GCA_043724245.1 of bacterium. GTDB lineage: Bacteria > Patescibacteriota > Saccharimonadia > Saccharimonadales > Saccharimonadaceae > UBA1547. The sequence goes on along the minus strand of JAYSMZ010000033.1, from coordinate 9,682 downwards.
GACGGTTTGGGTCGCTTTGTCTTCGAAAGCTAGGCCTTTCAATAAACTTTTCTTCGGTTTCAGTTTTTGCGCTTCGTTCGGTTTTCTCGACTTGAGGTTGGCTGTTTTCACGCCCCGGTATAATATCCATTAAAATCTCCCCCTTACCATTTCCGTTCTTTCAATCATAACATAAGGGTTATTTTGTATCAATTGTCGATTCTGACAGTATTTATATTTAGGCTAAAGTTTAATTCTGACTCGTTGAATCTTCGTCGTTAGTATTTGCGACGGGGGGTTGGTGTGCAGGGGTAGAACTTGCTGTGTCCGGAGTGTTGACTTTGTTGAATGAGTCTTGGAGTATTGCTTGGCCGATAGACCCTAACAGCCATATCACTACAAACGCCAGAATACTACTGATTTTTTCATTAGTAACATGTTCTACGCTCTTTGAATATTCCCAATACCACCAAATAAATCCAATGAAAGGTATCAACCATATCCATGCGGTCGGGATTTTTTCACCCATGGCGTTCATCTCACCTTTCGTTTTGACTGCCCAATACCACGAATAAATTCCAAACGTAATAAAGGGTAATAGTAAAACTGCAATTGGGCTTCGTTGTTTCATTTGGTACTCCTTTTTTAATTCTTAATCTAAGAATACGCTGAAAACAAAAAAATAACAATTGTGGATAAGCTTAATTGAAACCAAGTTCTATTGCTTGTCTGGCAAGTTTTGAAGTCATTCTGCGATAATCGACTTCTTTGCCGGTAAAATTTTCGACTGAATGCGCAATACTGTCATAAATTGAATCGACTATCTTGGCCGGGCTGTTGGTTTTTAGTGATTCTTGGACATCAAGCACCTCGCCAATCTCCATTTCAAAGCGACCCGTAACTGGTGATTTGATAATCGTTGCTGCCACTATATCATCAAAATATTCAACCAGCTTAGCCGAGGCTGGATCGACTGGAGGTATTTCATAGTGATCAACTTCGCCACTTTCCGTTTTTATCGGGACGATTTGTTTTCCCGTCAAGGCGATATCCATTTCCATGCCACCTTTTTCTAAATCAGGTTTTAAAACTTTTTTAAAAAGCGCATTCCCCAAATTAGTAGCTTCAACCGGCACTCCGTGCCTTTCGGCACTTTCGCTTTTCGGATATGAAAAATATACATTTGAAAGTGGGGTGAACAAATCAACAATTTTTCTGCCACTATACGACTGGCGAGTCATCAGTTTGTTCAGCAAAATTCCACCCGATGTGATGTTTGGTCTGTCTTTTTTGCCGATAAAACGCAGTGCTTTGAATTGACCAAGTTCAGTAAAAGAAAAATGAGAGGTAACAGCCATGGTGTTCTTACCGTCTCTTTGATTGGCAATTAATCGTTCCGATAACAACCTCGGGTCATCGAATGAAGTTTTTTGTTGATTGAATTGTCGGGACAGTCTAATAAATGTCGCAGCCCCCAGTGAACGCACCATTTTGACATCAACACCACCGTAATACAAAAGATTCGGCACTCGTGGATGAGGATCATGGGCCTCTATTTTCGGCATATAAATGTCCTGTTCGGGATAACGGACGGGATCAAATTCAATTGGGACAAACTGTGAGTCGTCGCGACTGCACATATCAGCCAACCAAGAATCATACGCCTCATGAAGCTGAGGTGTAGGGTCCCCGTACCGAGATCTAAACCTCGGATAATTATTGTGCTGGAATTCGGACATAACTAAATAGTTATCATACTATAAATTCACACTTTTGTGAAGTATTATGATTTATAATAGCCGTTTTGCAAATATTATGTTAATATATCATCAATATGGCAAATACTTTTGAGGCTTTTGACGGCGAAAAGGTAGCGATTGTCCACGACAGCGCTTCTTCAATGCCCGATGAATATAGGTCAGGATATAGTGGCCTTATCGAGGTACCCTTTAAGGTCACGGCTGTTGCCGGTGACGAAACTAGGACTTGGGTTGACAACCCATTCGAATCAGACGAAGAAAAAGCTGAATATGTTCAATATCTTCAGACGGCACAAATGACATCTTCTTTACCTAGCGTCGGAGATTATATTGAAACCTACGAAGAGATAATTAACAAAGGAATTACAGAAATCGGCGTAATCCCAATGAGTGACGGTCCTGGGATGAGTGGTTCACAAAACTCAGCCAAATTTGCGGCAGAGGAATTAAAAGACGAAGCGAATATTGTGGTTTTTAACTCAAAAACCGTATCTATCGGTCAAGGATTATTAATCGCCCAGGCAGATACAGAGAACAGGGCTGATAAATTTCAAACCGCAAATGAGCTTGTTGATCGGGTCGAAGAATTATCCCAAGGGCTTTACCTTGCTCAGGGCTTCTCTGACCTAGAGCATCTGAGAAGAGGGGGAAGAATCGGTCTGGCTGGTAGTATGATTGGGGGTGTCTTTGATGTTATTCCTATTATTGGTCTAAGCGAAGAAGGCGTATTAAAGCCAATTGCAAAAAAACGTGGCTGGAGAAAAGCCCACCGGGCAATTATCGAGCATGTTGCCGAAGGAGTCGCCAGCCATGACCCCAAAGGTGAACTTGGCAATATTGCTGTCCGATTGGCGTTTGTTAATTTTGAATCCAAACAGATTGAAGATTTGCGAACCCGCGCAACGGAGCAAGTCCAAAGTGAAACCGATAGCGATGAAGAACGAAAATCAAAATTCAAACTTGCGACCGATGCTAATGACAAAAAATACGATATTATGGAATTTAAAGAAAACATGGTCCTAGCAGTTCACTCAGGTGTTAATGTCGATGGTTTTGGAGCTTTGGTCATCCCTGAGTAATCCTAATGCTTCTCTAAGCTTGGATTGTATAATATATAAAGGCGAGGATAATTTATTGTGGACATAAGTAGGTAACATGAAAATAGTATGGATTGGTCATTCATCTTTTCAAATAAAAAGCGATTCTATATTAGTTATGGATCCTTATAGCCCAAAAATTGGTGAATTACCACATCGACTTTCGGCAAATGTCGTAACCGTATCCCACCAGCATTTTGACCATAACTACATCGAAGGTGTATCTGGTAACCCTCAAATTATTGATGAACCTGGAGAATTTAGTACAAAAGGATTTGAAATCAAAGGGATAAAAACCTTTCATGATAATGAAGGCGGTGCAAAACGGGGAGAAAATATTATTTTTTGCATTTCAACCGAAGGTTTGACTCTTTGCCATTTGGGCGATTTAGGACATATACTTACACCCGAACAAATTCAAGAGATAGGAAGCGTTGATATATTAATGATACCTGTTGGCGGTTATTATACTATCGGTGCGAACGAAGCGCTTCAAGTAGTCCATCAAATTAATCCAAAAATTGTTTTTCCAATGCATTTTATGCCCAAAAATAGTTCATTACAACTCCAAATCGAAGGTGTAGAAAAATTCAATGAATTAATTGGTTGGGACGTCATCGAACAAAACGGCGAATTTGAAATTACCAAACCAAACCTAGATGCAATGAATCAAAAAATTATAATATTTAATAAATAACAATTAGCCACGTTTACCAGGTTTTCAGACCGCCCCATTCAACTATAGTGAATCCTTCTCGAGGAATCGATGTTAGCACCTGTGGTTTAATCTCTACTGGTTTTTGCAAACCCTGATAGTCCAAGAAAACCCTGATTATTGTTTTAGGCGTCGGGGTAATTGAAAGTGGCGCAACTTGATTCATATCTCGGGTCATCAACCATGACAAACGTACATAAGGAGTAGTTGGAAGTTTAGTCATCCAAAAACTAATAAAATCTGAGCTCTCTTTATCGTTTAGGCTCAGTTTAGTTAATTGAGCTTGCAGCGTACTCTTTAGGTCCGCCTGTTTTACGACGAATCCTTTATCTACCTTTGGATACGAACCATTACCTTGCCCTTCCCAGAAAAGTGAATCGTATGATTTGCCATTATCAATTATGGTACCGTCTGGGTATGCAATCACCTTCCAACCCTTATTATAATCTGGAATACTGACCGAGACATCTGCTCCGACTTTTACAGAAACTTGTGTTTTTTGTTGGGGGTACAGATATATTACTGGCTTGCCACATCCACCCGCGCCCTTAAACTCGTTGCGTAGATATACTATGTACTCTCCAGTGGAGTCTGGAACAATGAACACTGGTCTTGGATGAAGGGCATAAAACTGGCTGATTGTTAAGTTCTTTAGAGAATCGAAAGTAGAATCAAATGCGTCGCTGTTGCTAATCTCTTTATAAAGGCTATACAGCTCTTTCGCTAATGGCGAATCTACATTTGATATGCCAAACACGGTATGTCCAGTGCTAGTTGTACCTATATCTACCATTGTCGTCTTATCAATTAATGGAGTTTTTAGAACGGTTGAGTCAAATCTGCCGCAGCCTGGAATTATATAGTTTGCATATGCAGTTTTATTAGTAACTCCGTCAATAGTGACTTTCGGTATATAATCCTCTCTATTGTAATAGTCCAGATTCATCGAATATTTCCGAACAGTCGAATCAGCCAACTTCAAATAGAAGTCTCGATTATTAACATATACCAGTTTATTATCGTTGTTGTCAGATTGTTCATAAAAACTACCATATTGTGTTTTTTCAAGCAATTTCGTGTTGGTAATTCCAGAGAAAAGAGCTTGTTCAAAAGCGTTTGCAAAAGTTGCGCCATTTTTCAGTGTTATTGTTTTTGGAAATTCTAACTCTGGGTATGTGGTTTTTGAATCAATAACAACCGTACTTTTAAGAAAATCGAGTGCTGGGTACATTTCATCTGATTCATTTTTCAGAAAATAGTATTTATCACCAGTCTTCTGGAAACGGTAATTACATGGTGCAAATCCACATTGGGCAAGTACTAGATATATCTCGCTTCCACCTTTTTTATCTGCAATCTTATAATATAAGATTTGGTCAACTCCATAATCATTATATTTAGCTAGATTAAACAAATCCAAATTGCCGACTTGTTTTGGTTCCATCCACGTGACATCAGGCGTAATTCTTACAGAAACCACCTTTTTAGTAACAGGTTTTATAACTGGAGTCACCTTTTTTTGCGTGTTATTACTGTAAATATAGTATGCAACTCCGGAAATCAAAGCTACAACCAACAGGATGATAACAATAATCATCCACTTTTTTAACTTTCGCTTTTTTCCTGGCGCATTTACAACCTCTGGTCCGATTGGTTGTGGATCAAATGTTTTTGGGAGATCTGTTGGCTCTGCTTCTGGAACATCAGGTGTCGGTTCGGATAATCCTGGCTCTTCTGTTACATCTTTGTGATGTACGTGCAACGTCTTGTCTTGGTCGTTTGGTTCTTTGTCCATCAGGTTTCCTTTTAAGATTATGCTTACTTACGGATAATTATATCACTAAGACAAACTTAAAACTTATAAATAATTCATACGATTTTAATAAATAAATATATTGTAATATCTGGCTGTTTGTATGATAATTAAACCAAATTAATAAGGAGGGTATATGACAGCTAAAAATAACGTAGAAGCTCCAACGTGGAAGAAAGTAATCGCATTTATTGTCGATCTGATAGTAAGTTTTCTCGTACTTGGTTACCTGGTGGCCGCAATGACTGGAGGTCTTACGGAGGGTGGCTTTAGTCTGGAAGGAGGACCTGCCTTTCTAGTAATCGTCTTGGTCGTTCTTTACTTCGTATTAATGAACAAATTTGCTGGTGGAACTCTCGGCAAGATGTTATTCGGTATTAGTAAGAAATAGAATACATTGGATGTGCCAATATTTTTAGCGTAATTAGTTGCTAAAATAAAAAATTAACAGACATCATGCTATAATAACATTAGAGCTTTTGCTTATGTTCGGTGGCCTAAAACAAAAATTAATTCTAATCCTAAAAAATGTAAAAATTTTATTATTCAGGATACCCAAAAAATTTTGGTTAGTTTCACTGGCGCTTTTAATATTAATAACCTACGCCCTTTGTTTTATCGTTCCTAAAAATATCGATTTTACCTACGCCGAAAGCCGTTATTGTATCAACAAGTTAACTCTTTTGCCGGATTTGTATAAACAATCAGGCGATACTAAATTTAAACTACAACTGGAAGGATTAACCAAAGTAGGTAATATAGGGATATTCTCTAACAAAATCTGCTTTAAACCAACCGTATCCCCTTCTGGCAAAAATATAGCTATTAGCTATTCTCTATTTGGTGGGCCTATTTTTCAAAGCAATTACATCGTAAATGTTGGACCACGACCAATTGCCAGCGCCAAATTCAACCAGCCCATAGCCCTTGCAAAGCCCGTACCATTCGAATTGGATCAACCTGACAAAATATTTCTTTATCAAATAAAAATTGATAACAAAACCGGCAAATGCAACAACGAATCGGGCATAATCGAATGTAATATTGAAACACTCAGCCTTAAACAGGGTCAAAAATTCCCATATAAACTTGTTCGAGTTTTCGGTGACACCGATGTGTCGACCGCAACCGAAGGCTCGCTAAGCCTATTATCTCCGACCAGCGTCATTAAAACCTCGATTGCAAATGGACAGAACGTTTATTCCAAACCAAAAACTTTTACTTTCGAAACCGACAAAAAATTAACAAACGCAAACGTGACCTTGAATAAAATCGAAAATGGAAAACCAATCAAGATAGATGCGACAACTAAAATAACTGGTACAATTATCGAATTATCGGTTGCTAACGACCTAGATCGGGAGTCAAAATACGTATTAACTTTGGACACCGCCGAAGGGCAAGACGGCAGTCTGTTAGAAGCACCAAATACAATTAACTTTCAAACATCGGGTGGCCCTGCTGTAGTTAATGTCAATGTTGATTCCAGCGGAGTCGATGCCAACGCCAAGGTCGTGGTCACTTTTGACCAAGCGATTTCTGGGACCCAAGATATAACCAGTCTTGTCAGTTTTAGCGGTGGTAACGCAATTATCAGTCGCACCGGTAACCAAATCATATTTCAACTTCAAAGTCTTCCGCGCTGTGGTGTATTCACGCTGAATATTAGAAAAGGCTTACTAAGCACATATGGCTTCGCTTCAAAAACTGATTGGGCATACACATCAAGAATAAATTGCCGGGCTACATCAGTAACCGGCTATTCAGTTAATGGTCGACCGATTATTGCCTATTATTACGGAAGCGGACCGACAACAATATTATTTACCGGTGGTATACATGGCACCGAACATAGTGGCAATTTTATAATGAATGATTGGGTAAACTATCTTGACAGCAATGCCTATAAAATCCCTGCCGGCAGACAAGTCGTCATAGTACCTGCCGTTAACCCGGATGGGTTGGCTGCGTCATCTCGATATAACGCCCACAATGTAAATATTGATCGAAACTTTGCATCGGCAAATTGGCAAACAGATATCGACACTAGTAGTGGTATTGTGGCAGGAGGCGGAGGGCCATCACCAATGTCCGAACCTGAAACTATGGCTCTTGCAAGTGCCACAACTAGTTTGCGACCAAGACTGGAAGTTTCATTCCATTCTTCGGGACGGTTGGTCGGAGCTAATGAGCTTGGTGATTCAATAGCTATCGGCAATCTTTATGCTGCGAGTGTCGGCTATACCAGCATGATTGGACAAGCAGAAGAAACAATGGGTTACTCAATTACTGGAGAATACGAACAGTGGGCAGGCGAACAATACGGCACACCAGCTATTTTAATTGAATTGCCTACATCATACGGCTATTATTTTGAGGCACATTTGAACACTCTTTGGAAAATGGTTAATATTTAACATATTTTTTTTCTTCGTTCATTTTCGCCCTTGTCAGCAGAATTTTCTTTATCTCTGTCACTGGCACTTCTTGATCAAACCTTATTTGTATGGTTTTTTTACCGGTTGCATATCCCATTTTTTCAAGTTTTTCACGGTCACTAGAATCAAGCGCGAACACCAGGCCGAAACTTGCGTGGTTTTTAAACGCAGAATATCCAGCCAGCAGACCGTTATACCTATAAAAAGGCACACCCCAACTGATTTTTTCATCGGCGCCAGGGATAGTTGATTTTACAATTTTCCGTAATTCTTTAAGTGTCTGTTGAGCCTCTGGTTCTGAGCTGGCAATATATTCATCAACATCTTTCGCAGTATAATTTCTCATTTTTTGCCTCTCTCCTACTACTATTTTACTCCAAAATAAATACCAGAGTCGAAATAGCTCTGTTATCTTAGTTCTAAACTTGGCTCCGGCGGCTGGACTCGAACTAAACGGAATTACCACCTATTTAAGGGTTTATTGTCGCTTAGCTTGCATCTGTTAATTAATCAAATCCTTCATATAATACCGAGTCATTTACACAGACATTTACTAGGACATTGTGTCGCGAAGTGTGATATAATATGAATGTATGAAAGATTACTTACCAATCTATAAAATAACACCAAAAATTACCAATTTATTGTATAAAATTGCGCAGGACTTAGAGCGCATTAATATTATTCGCGAGCAAGTTCTGACACCCCATCTTCGTCGCGAAAACCGTATTAAAACTATCCGATCATCACTATATATAGAAGCAAACTCCTTAAGCCTAGAGCAAGTCGCTGATGTTATTAATGGAAGAACTGTCATTGGCCCAAAACGTGATATTCAGGAAGTGAAAAACGCCGTCAAGGCATATAACCACTTGCTCGAATGCGAACCATACAGCGCTAAAGATTTACTTTACGAACATGGGCTAATGACCAAAGATACCGTCAAAGAATCTGGTATATTTCGTAATGGAAGCGTTGGCGTATTTGCTGGCAATATCCCTATTCATGTAGCACCTCCCGCAGAACAGATTCCGGAACTTATCGAACAATTATTAGAGTGGGTGCAGTACACCGATTTGCCACAGATTATTAAATCTTGTATATTCCATTATGAATTTGAGTTTATCCATCCGTTCGCTGATGGAAACGGCCGAATGGGACGAATGTGGCAGACACTACTTCTGTATCAAGAAAATCCTGTATTTGGATGGTTGCCCGTCGAAACGATTATCGCAAATCGACAAGAGGAATATTACATGGCAATTCAAAGTTCGACCAAAGAAAACGACAGTGCTATCTTTGTCGAATTTATGTTAACCGCACTCGCCGAAGCAGTAACTGAGTTTAAAGATAATCAGGGCGTTGTCGGTAAACCTATCGGCATCCCATTGAGTAAAACCGAACAGGCTGTGCTTGCAACTATTACGGATAATCCGTATGCCACCTACCAAGAAATTGCATATAAAATCAAAAAGACATCCAAAACCGTTCAACGTACGATTGCTAGCTTAAAAAATCGCAACCTAATATATCGTGTTGGGTCAGATAAGACCGGACACTGGGAAAACAAAGAGGCTTAAGATGAGTACATTTGTAAATATTGCCGTTAATCCTAAAAATAACAAGCCACAGCAAGCTTTATTTATTGATGATTATTACGGCTCACACCGATATGGTGTCGGTTTTAAGAATGATGGTACTGACGCAGACCTGTTTAATATTGGGAACATTGATTCTGAATATACAGTTTATCCTATTGAAAAAATAGAAACAGATCAAGATAAGTCAGTGGGCAGAGTATCGGATTAATAAGGCTAGGAGCAACGAGTCACGGAATACGGTCACTGTTTCGCTCTTCCATTCACTCAGGAATGACTGCT
>JAYSMZ010000032.1:0-12808 GCA_043724245.1 bacterium | reverse complement strand
TTTATCACCTGGCACAAGTCGGATATAATGTTTGCGCATTTTACCTGATATGTGGGCGATTATACTATGACCGTTTTCCAGTTCAACCTTAAATTGAGTGTTTGGTAGTGATTCCACCACCTTCCCTTGCAATTTGATTACTTCCTTTTGACTTGTCATAAGTTACAGCTCGTAATTATACACCAAAAAACTCCTGACGTAAAGAGATAATAACAAAAAAGTATTGCTCGTGTACTGTGTACCCGCGCTTTATGCGTAATTACATTATATTTTAGCTTTTAATGTATGTCAAATGAGAAAAATAGCTAACTTTATTTATAATCGTCGTAGGTGACCATTAGGGCACGAGAGTTGATTTGACGGAGTGATTCAAGTGCGACTGAAACAACAATTAAAAGTCCTGTACCGCCGATAGACAGATTGCTGCCAGTCACTCCAGCAAAAGCGTACATTAGATATTGGCCAAAAAACGGGAGCACAGCTATAGTGCCAAGTGCTAATGAGCCAAATAACGTTAGTCTGTTGACGGTACGGGTCAGATAATTTTCAGTTTGCTTTCCGGGGCGAATTCCTTCGATAAAACCTCCTTGTTTTTGCAAATTTTCGGCAATTTCGTTGGAATTAAACACTATCCCTGTATAAAAGTATGTAAATAATATTACTAGAATAAAATAAACAGTTGGATATATCAGCGCTTGTAAGGTTGAACCAGTAAATGTGCCTGGACTTGGTGCTTGGAACCAGGTAATTAAATTGGTTGCAAGACCCGAAAATGCCGGGTTGCCGGTTGCTTTGATTATCTGACCAGCGAATGCGGGTAATGACAAAAATGATACGGCAAAGATGATTGGAATAACATTAGCTGATATCAATTTGACTGGTAGTATGCTTTTGATTCCTCCATAACTACTATTACCTTGGACACGCTTTGCATAGTTAATTGTAATGACGCGTTGGGCTTCGTTTATCTTGACAAGTAAATATAATACGATTAATGAGGCTGCACCTAGCCCTATTGCTATCCAAAATGATACTGGGTTAACAGGTAGCGTGAACCAGTTAAACACATGTAATGACCCCTTAGCGGTATCAAATAACGATGAACCGATGGTTGCTAATGTTTTTGGCAATTGACTGACAATACCTGCGAATATAACCAAGCTAATGCCGTTACCAATACCCTGTTCAGTGATTAGTTCACCCAGCCACATCAACAGAATTGATCCGGCAGACATAGCAGTTACCGCAATGATCCAATCAATTGGCGACGAGCTGTTTAGAACTGTTGTATTCCCAGCCAGAACTGTCTGACGCAAGATAAAAACAAAAGCGATTGATTGGACAATAGCCAGTGGAACAGTAACCATACGAGTCCATTGGTTAATTTTACGTCGTCCAGACTCACCGTCTTTATGCAGCTCCTCTAGTTTTGGCACCGCTTTTGTTAAAAGTTGAGTAATAATAGATGCGGTGATAAAAGGACTCATACCGACCAATATAATCGAAAAACTTGTTAGTGCCCCACCCGTCAACAGATTCAAAAATCCACCAAAGTCGGATTTACTTAGTAAACTGTTAATTACCTCTTTAAGTTGCGTTGGTTCAGCCAATGGTACGGGAATATGAGCCAATAAACGATAGGCAACGATAATTCCCAATACGATCAAAACGCGCTTTAACATATCGCGGTTTTTCAGTGATTTAAGGATCGTTTTCCAATTCATTGTTACGCATTACCCCTATTGTTTACATTATTTACTGGATTTTTCGGTCTTCGCTGTTCGGCGAATTATTCCTTCTTTCAATGGTACAGCAGTCATTACAAATGTGCCACCGGCCTTTTCAACAGCCTCGCGGACACTTTTACTTGCACCAGATACTTGTAGCGTGACTTTTTCAGTTAATACACCACGATTAATAACCTTCACAGATTGATGTGGAGATGAAATATATCCAGCAGAAAAAAGAGTTTCGTTATTAACAACCTTGCCCTTAAAGGCATTTAAATGATCCAAATAAACAACCTGAGCCGGAGTTCGAAGTGATTTAAAACCCCTTGCCTTTGGAATAGCGGTTACAAGTGTTCGTGAGCCGCCAGCGAAGTTTGGGCCCTGCTTTTTACCAGTTCGAGAGTTTTGACCCTTTGTACCGCGACCGGCAGTCATACCTTGTCCGGCTGAAATACCGCGTCCAACACGTTTTGGACCTTTATTTTTTGAGACTTTGAGTTCGTTATATTTTGTCATTGGATTTTCCCTTTTTCACCACTGTCTTCGTAGGACTGGCCTTTTTGGCAACCTTCTTCTCGACAGGTGCTTTTTCTATTTCTTTTGCAACAGCAGATTTTACTGGAGCTGCATTTAGCCATTCACTTTTTGGAACTTGGTTTTTCAATGCTTCGATAGTTGCATATGCGATGTTTACTTTGTTAGTTGAACCAAGTGATTTTGTTAAAACATCACGAATTCCAGTTACGCCAATAATCGAACGGACGACACCGCCGGCAATTATACCGGTACCAGGTGAAGCCGGCCTCATCATGACACGAGCACCTGAATATTGTATTTCGCAGTCGTGAGGTATAGTATCTTTTTCGATAGCAATATTAATAATGTGTTTTTTAGCAACATCGGTAGCTTTGGCAATTGCCGCCTGAACATCGGAGCCTTTTGCAACCCCGATTCCTACTTTGTTCTTATCATTTCCAACGACGACTAGGGCCTTGAATCGAAAACGACGTCCGCCTTTTACAACGCGGGCAACTCGGTCAATATTAATCACTAATTCTTGATATTCTTTGGGTTCAGCAGGTGCATCGCGACGTCCACCTTGTCGGGGACCGCGTGTGTTTGTCTGTGGTCTTGGGGCTGTTTCGGCCATGATTAAAACTTTAATCCTTCCTTGCGCGCTGCATCTGCCAGCGCACGTAATCTTTTGGCATATCTATGACCATTTCGATCAAATACGACGGTTTCAATTTTGGCTTTTTTAGCCCTTTTAGCAATTTCCGCACCAATTTGCTGCGCTTTTTCGGTAGTTGTACCAGTAAGTTTGCTGCCAACTGTCGAGCTGGATGCAAGCGTGTGTTGTTTTACGTCATCAATTATCTGCACAGTAATATGCATGTTACTAATAGAAACAGTTAATCTTGGTCTATTCGCAGTTCCTGATATCTTTGAGCGGACTCGGCCTTTTCGAAGACCCTTATTTAATGTTTTCTTGGTCAAATTACTCATTATTTTCCAGCCTTTCCAGCCTTGTGTCGTACGACTTCATCGCTATATTTAATACCCTTACCCTTGTAAGGTTCAGGTTTCTTAATTTTTCTAATCTCGGCTGCGGCCTGGCCAACGGCTTGTTTGCTGATTCCGGAAACGATAATATTCATCTTTTCGACAGTCAGAAGAATGCCTTCGGGAGCCCTATATTTAACTGGATGAGAAAAGCCCAACAGCATTTCAATTTCATTTCCACCGCCACTGACACGAAATCCAACACCGTTTACTTCTAGTCTTTTTTCGTAACCTTTTGTAACACCGATTACTGCATTGTTAAGTAGTGCACGTTGCAAACCGTGCTGTGCTTTGGCGATTTTTTGATCGTCTTTGCGTGTAATAATCGCTTTATTTTCTTGTAGCGTTACAGTTACGTCGCTCAGATGCGGTACGATAAGTTCACCTTTTGGCCCATTTACCGTGACAATATCTGAGTCAACCGTGATTGTCACACCGGCTGGGATGTCAATTGGTAGTTTTCCGATTCGACTCATATTTATCCTTTTCTTATTTCTTAATAAATCTTTAGTAGTAGTTCGCCACCAAGGCGTTGTTTAACTGCGCTATGGCCTGGCATAACACCCTTGCTGGTGCTGACTAGGACCATTCCACGGCCGTTTTTAACTCGAGGGATGTCTGCAGCACTGGCGTAAACACGTCGGCCTGGCTTTGATAGCCTGGTAAGTTCAGTAATTGTCGAGTTTTCACCCGGTTGATTGATAGTAATAACTAAAGTATCGCGCGGTTTTGTGTTTTCGACTTTAACTTCACTTAAATAATTAGCTTTTTTAAGCTCCTTAGCAACAGTAACTTTCAATTTACTGGAAGGAACACGTATCTCGTTTTTACCAACCATAACTGCATTTCGAATGCGAGTTAGCAGGTCGGCGATTGGGTCAGTTGATTGTAATGACATATGTTATTCCTTTCCTACCAGCTACTCTTTGTTATACCGGGAATTTCGCCTTTTGAAGCTTTTTCACGGAAGTTAATACGATTTAATCCGAATCGGCGCATATAGGCGCGTGGTCGTCCCTCTAATACGTCGCGATTTTTCCAACGTGTAGGTGAACTGTTAAGGGGCAGCCTCGCCAAGCCTTCTTGGTCACCTAGCTCCTTAAGTTCAGCTCGTTTTTCGGCATATTTAATAATCATTTTTTTGCGTTTTTCGTCTCTGGCAATTGAAGATTTTTTAGCCATTAGTTTTTACCTCCTTGTTTTTCAAATGGTAATCCAAACTTTTCTAACAGTGCGCGACTATGTAGGGCGTCGCCACCGGAAATCACAAACGTAATTTGCAGCCCATGTAACACTTGTGTTTCTTCGAATGTTAGTTCTGGAAAAATCGATTGTTCGATAACACCAAAGTTATAATTACCTGATTTGTCAAAAGCCTTGGCGCTGACACCGTGAAAATCACGTGTTCGCGGCAATGACACGTTTATAAATCTATCTAGAAATTCATACATTCTGGCGCCTCGCAGAACAACGCTAATACCGACACGGTTTAACCCGGCACGTATCTTGAAGGATGCAATTGATTTTTTTGCCATTCGGTCAATTGGATGCTGACCGGTAATCTTTGTAAGCGTATTATTTACGACTTCATAGTAATGCTTGTCGTCTTTGTTTTTTCCGGTTCCCACGCTCAGCACAATCTTTTCAAGCTTTGGTACTTGATGAACATTTTTAAGGTTTAGTTCGGCTTTTAGTTCTCCTACGATTACATCTTTGTACAAAGTTTTCACGCGAGGAGCATTTATAATTTGGGCATTTTTTACCATTACTTGATCTCCTTGTTATTATGTTGGCGAGCAACTCGTGTTTTCTTACCATCAGCGTTCTTTGTTAATCCTACTCGGCTGATTTCGACTGATTTTTCATCAATAACCAGGGCAACTTTGTGGATTGGTGTAGGTACATGGATGTCTTTGTTGCCACCGCGAGGATTTTGTTGAGTTGGTTTTACTTTACGGTGGATATTACCAATTCCTTCGACAAGAACCGCGTTTTTCTTGGTTAATACAGACAATACTTTTCCAGTAGTACCCTTATTAGAGCCACTGATTATTTTTACGATATCACCTTTAATAATTCGTTTAATAGTTGCCATATTATAGTACCTCCGGAGCTAGGCTGATTATCTTGGCGTATCCAAGATCACGTAGTTCGCGCGGGACCGGCCCGAAAACACGTGTCCCTTTAGGATTTTTGTCATCACCGATAATTACAGCAGCGTTATCATCAAAAGCAATAGTCGAGCCGTCTTTACGTTGAATTTGATCACGAGTTCGGACTATAACTGCTTTGACAACCGATTTTCGTTTAACCACACCGATAGCAGATGCAACTTTGACAGTAGCAACTATTACATCGCCAACCCTGGCGTATCGACGTTTTGTACCGCCAAGAACCCGAATGCAAAGAATTTCTTTTGCTCCGGAGTTGTCGGTGACCTTAAGTCGGGTTTCTTGCTGTATCATATTATGCCTCTACCTCGTCCTCTTTTAGTTGAATAGTGCCATGGGTTTTTTCAATAACTTCTACTAAATTGAAGGATTTCCGTTTGGAAACTGGTCTTACTTCTGAAATTGTAACTTTGTCGCCGTATTTTGCGATATTCTTTTCGTCATGTGCCATATATTTGCGATTAACAGAATACTGTTTTCCATAAATAGGATGAGTTTCACGGCTTGTAATAGTAACTGTGATAGTTTTATCGGCTTTGTCAGATGTGACAATTCCTGTTAGTGTTTTGGCCATATTATTTGTCCTCCTTGTTATCAGCGCTTTGAGCTGCGGTAATAGCGGTATGTAACCTTGCGATATCCTTTTTCGTAGCAGTAAGAACTCGTGGGTTGGTCAATTCGCCAAGCTTATGTCCACGACGAGCTTCGACTAGTTCATTTTGCAACTTTTCTAAATCTTTCCTAAGTTGAGCAAGAGTTTTGACCTCCAAAGCGACTTTTTTGATTTTGGTGGTTTTCTTTGTAGCAGCCATTAGATTTGCTCCTTTACAATAAACCTTGTTTTAACAGGTAGTTTATGAGAAGCGAGTCTCATGGCTTCACGAGCTATAGATTCTTCTACACCCTTCATCTCGAATAAAATAGTACCGGCTTTGACTTTTGCGACGAAAAATTCTGGATTACCTTTGCCACTACCCATCTTGACATCAAGTGGCTTTTTTGTAACTGGTGTGTGTGGGAAAACGCGAATCCAAATCTTGCCACCGCGCGCAATATGGCGAGTCATCGCCTGCCTTGCTGCCTCGATTTGACGACTAGTAATACGTTCGTTTGATTGCGACTGCAAGCCATAATCACCAAAAGCAACATATTGACCGCGGGTTGCAACGCCCTCATTCTTGCCTTTTCGGACTTTTCGGTGTTTGGTCTTTTTTGGAAGTAATACCATATTTAGATCCTTTCACCCTTATAAATCCACACTTTGACACCAATGATTCCAACAGGAGTTTTGGCTCGAGCATAGTGATAATCGATATCAGCACGAAGTGTGTGCAAAGGAACTGATCCTTCAATCATTTTTTCAGTTCTAGCCATTTCAGCATTATTCAAACGTCCGGATACCTGTATGCGAACGCCTTTGGCGCCGGCGGTCATCGTATTTTGCGCCGTCATTTTCATCACTCGACGGAAGTTTGCACGTCGTTCAAGCTGCCTCGCAATGTTTTCAGCAACTAGTTTTGCTGCCAGTTCGGGTCGTTTTACTTCCTCTATATTTAATCGTGCTGGAAGACTAGCAATTTTTTCAATCAAATCTTTAAGTTCAGTGACACCAACTCCACCACGTCCAATTACGACACCAGCCTTGGCTGTATGGATTGTGATCGTAATTAAATTGGCAGACCGTTCAATCTCGATTCGGTTAATTGTTGGGCGGCTTTCAAACCTTTTCTCAATAAGTTCACGGATTTTGTGATCTTCATGCAACCACTTGGCAAAGTCTTTTTTAGCGGCAAACCAACGTGATTCCCATTTTTTATGGACCTGAAGACGGAAACTGATTGGGTTTACTTTATTACCCATTACTTTTTCTCCTTTTCATCTGATGATTTAGCACTGTCAGCCTTTTTTACGGGGGTCTTTTTGGGTTTAATATCACCAGTTACCTCGACAAGTATATTGGCTGTTTTCTTTTGGAAACGGCGTGGACGACCCATGGCAGCTGGTTTGAATCGTTTCAATCGGACACTCGACGTTACCGATAGTGTCGAAATTGAAAGGGTTTTAATATCAAGGCTATGATTATTAATAGCATTAGCTTTGGCGCTTTCGATTGTTTTTTTAACTGGCAAAGCCGCGCGTTTTGGAGTATGCGACAAGATTACCAATGCATCATCAACACTTCGGCCGCGCACTAAACTAGCTACCAAAGAAATTTTTCTTGGTGTTTGAGTTACACTTTCGGCGTAAGCACGAACTGTTTGCATATTAGCCATTATTTCCTGTCCTTTCCACCGTGTTTGCGGAATTTACGGGTTGGGCTGAATTCACCCAGTTTGTGACCAACCATATTTTCTGTAACTAAAACAGGAACATGTACTTTGCCGTTATGAACCGCAATAGTGCGTCCAACCATTTCGGGACTTATAGTACTAGCTCGTGCCCAAGTTTTAATAACTGTACGGTCATCTGACCCAAGTGCAGCAACTTTCTTTGCTAGCTTGAAGTCAACAAATGGTCCTTTTTTTAGTGAACGACTCATAATTTACTTCTTCCTCTTCGCTTCATGGCGACTTTTTACAATAAGTTTACTGACGTCTTTGCGGCGACGTGTACGATAGCCTAAGGTTAATTGGCCCCAAGGTGTTTGAGGTGGTTTGCCTGTTCCATGCCTACCACCGTCACCACCACCGTGCGGATGATCTGCAGCATTCATAACAACTCCACGAACACCTGGACGAATACCTTTTCGGCGATTTCGGCCGGCTGATCCAATTTTGATGTTTTGGTGTTGGACATTTCCAACTACACCGATAGCAGCTGTTGCTTCCTGCCGAAAACGACGAACTTCGCCTGATGGCATACGGACTTGAGCATAGTCGCCTTCTTTGGCCATTAACTGTGCCTTTGTGCCAGCAGAACGAACCATCTGAGCCCCTTTACCGGGGTTAATTTCGATAGCATAAATTTGAGTTCCAACAGGAATTCGAGATAGCGGCATCCGGTTACTTGATTCAATCGGTGATTTTGGTCCGCTTTTTATAATTTTGCCTTTTTTCATTGATGTATCAGCCAAAATATAATGAAAAAGTCCGAACTGATCTTTTACGCGAGCAATCCTGGCGCTTCGATTTGGATCATATTCGATTTCTTCGACAGTAACCTTTAGCCCGGCTGGCATATTATGATTAAGCAAGCGATAATGTCGCTTTACGCCGCCGCCGCGATGACGCACTGTAATACGACCAGTGTTATTACGTCCTGCGTTTTGTTTTTTTCTCTGAAGAAGGCTTTTTAGTGGTTTTTTGGTAGTAATTTCACTAACGTCTTGTGATGTCATGCCGCGCCTGGCAGGAGTAGTTGGGTTGTATTGTTTAATCGGCATTATTTCTTCTCCTTAGCTGCAGCTTTGGTCTCGGCCTCGGTAGCCTCATCAAAAACCTTGATACTATCACCCTGTGCTAGTGTTACGTAGGCTTTTTTACTGTCTTTACGAAGCGCAATTCCTGGTGCGGATCGTTTGCCGCGATTGGCTCGGATTGCTTTGCCTGACTGAACCAGAGTCTTAATGCTGGTAATAGTAACTTCAAATTGAGTTTGAATCGCATCGATAATCTGTTGTTTATTGGCCGAAACAGGCACATCAAATACGTAGATATTGTTTTTTGCCATACCGTAGGCTTTTTCAGTTGCTCGTGGATATACGGGGATTAAAGCGTTCATATTATTTACTTGCCTTTGTCAGCCACGTTTTGATAACTTCGACAGATTTTGGAGTTAACACGATTTTATCGGCATTCAAAATGTGGTATACACTAAGGTAATTTGCTCTGATTAACAGAATATTCTGAATATTATTGGTTGCGCGCAGAATTTGTGGAGTTTTTTCGTCAACAACCAGCAGAACTCTGCGTTCAAGTTTGTTAGATACTAGGAATTTAGCAGCCTGTGATGTTTTTCCAGTTGTATTAAAGTTTAAACTTACAATTTTCTTGGCACGGTTTGCCAATGTTAGGGCTTGACGGATTGCAACTCGTTTACTAGTTGCGGATAGTTTAATCGTGTGGTTTTCGGATCCATTTGGTCCAAAAGCAACTCCGCCACCACGCCAAATTGGGTTACGAGATGATCCAAAGCGTGCGCGTCCTGTGCCTTTTTGCTTCCACGGTTTAATACCGCCACCACTTACTTGACCGCGCTTTTTAGTATTAGCGTGAGCCGAGCGAGCATTCGCTAGGTAGCTATCATAGGCCAATTTCAACAGTTCATGATTACTTACGTCAACATCAAAAATGTCTTTCGGCAAAGAAGACTTTACAACTGGTGCTTTTATGGTTTCAGCCATTATGATTTACCTCCGATAATAACAAGGCCTTTTTTAGGTCCTGGCACTGCGCCTCGTAGTCCAATCAGATTATTTTCAGTATCAATATAAGCAACTACTAGGTTTTTAACAGTAATGCGATCGTGGCCCATTCGTCCAGCCATGCGCTTTCCCTTAAAAACGTGCTGAGGATACATCGAACCGATTGATCCGACTTTTCGAACATCGCCCTGACCGCCATGTGTATGACGGCTGGTCATGAAATTGTGTCGTTTAACGGTTCCGGCAAATCCTTTACCTTTACTGGTTCCGGTAGCATCAACAATATCGCCTAAACTAAAAGCTGTTACGTCCAGTTTATTTCCGACAGACAGACCGTCTGGCAAATCAGAAACTCTAATTTCACGTATGTGTTTTGGAGTTACGCTTGCTGGTTTTGTATGACCAGCAACAGATTTTGATAAATTTTTACTTTCGCCATAGGCGACTTGGACGGCCGTATATCCGTCAATGTCAACAGTTTTAAGTTGGGTGACAGTCATCGGGCCGGCTTGAATCAACGTTACAGGCACTGCAACGCCGTCTTGGCTTATGATTTGGGTCATACCGATTTTGGTACCAAGAAGTGCCTTCATAGCCCTTTTGCTCCCACTTAAAATTCTTGGTGGAAGGCAGTATCTTTATCTGTTAGACTTACCAATTCACCAAGAATCGTTAATATATTCGTATAAGTTACTATTTAACTTTACCACACCATCTGTTATCAGTCAATATTTCTGAAGCTTAATATGTTAATATTAAGTAGATTATGAAAGAGGGACGTCCTAGACATAGAAATACATTATTAAGAGCAAGTATTTTAGTTGTTATTGTTGGCATAGTCACTTTTGCGGGTTGTGTTTATTTTAATAATCAACGTGTTATAAATGATAGAAATGCAAAAATTCAGATTGCAAAAGAAAAGGCAGCAGCATTAGAAGCCAAACGTAAAGAACCTGTATATATCACTTTACCTGGTGCCAAGCCTGTAAAAGCAATTATTAGTGACTACACAAAGCCCGATAGTATTTGGACTATTGTCAGTAAAACCCATCCAATTTCAACAAATTATATACCGTCAGATCTGAGAATACCTGACGTTGCAACCAGGACCGACAAGAGTAACGATGAGCAATCGGTTCGTGCTATCATTAACACTCCTCTTAAGGCAATGTTTGACGATGCCGCTAAGGCTGGGCACAGTCTGATGATCGGCAGTGGTTATAGGTCGGCTGCATTGCAAAAAATTTATTTTGACAATTTAGCAGGATCAATAGGTGAAGATGAGGCCAACCAGGCTATTGCAAAGCCGGGACAAAGTGAACATCAAACAGGACTATCTATCGACATCAGCACACTGAATCGCAGTTGTTATTTAGACCAGTGTTTTGCAAATACAGCCGACGGACTTTGGTTGGCAAAAAACTCATATAAATATGGTTTCATTTTACGATTTCCTATTGGTTCAGAAACGATTACCGGCTATCAATACGAACCGTGGCATTTCAGGTATATTGGGGTGGATCTGGCAACAGCATTGTATGAAAGTAATATCACACTCGATGAGGCATGGCCATATTTACAAGCAGCAGAAACCACTTTGCGAAAAAACGGCGCTATTTAACTGTTACCTCAGATCCCAAGGTATCAATAATGTATTTTTTTTGTTCGGCAACCGTTGTGTTAAAAAGTGATTTAGAAAAAGGAACAGTAGAATCTTTTAATAGATATATCATTGCATTTTTACGCGCTAACAAATCATTACTTGCAGCCTGTGTGGTCGTCCATTCGTAATGCATATAAGTTGGCGTGAACGTTAGTTTTCCGACAGAAACTTTGCCATCTGCTTTATTAATATCAAATTGGGCGATTCCGCCGATCAGCTCTTTTATGTTCAATTGCGACGACAACATATTGCCTAATGAATACCAGATGACTGTCTTGCCTCCATCCGCCCGATTAATTATTTGGGCCTTTTGCAATACGTGTGGACCCGTACCAATAATTATATCCACCCCAAGCGAACTCAATAGATTTGCTTGGTTTAATTGATCGGCACTTACATTTGTTGAATCCTCGACGCCCCAATGCATCGATACTACAACTAGATCAGCATTCGTACGCAGTTGGGAAACTAAACGCCTAACAAGTGCTTCATCATGATAGTTGTTGACGCTATAGCCTGGAGTTGAGTTGTTATTATTAAAATCCATAAAGGACACAAAACCTAATTTAATACCATTTACTTCGGCTATACTTGTTTTGTTTTGATCTTCAGCACTTTTGTTAGCCCCGCTGACTATCAAAGGATGTAATTCTGACCAAACGTCTATTGTGGCATTGGTTGCCATAACCCCTCTGTCGCCCATATGATTATTTGCAAAATTTATCAAATTACAGCCAGCACCGCTATGAAGGTCCGCTGAAAACTGGATCGGAGCGTTAAACGTTGGGTACCCACTAATTCCATATTGTTCCCCTGAACTTAGACCTTCCTGGTTGCAAAAAATTACATTAGCATCCTTGTATGTTGATCTGATGTTTTTGAAATACTTCGAAAAGTCGTACCCATTTCCAGTTTTTGCGTTGGCGATTATCGTATCATGAGCCAACATATCACCCATTGCAGCCATGTGAATTATTGGAGTTTTCGCACGTTTGGGGTTTTCTATGTTTTTTTGTAATTGTGATCCACTATTAATATTAGAAGTTTTTAGTTGTAAATTTTGAAAAATTATATAGAAAACTAATGCTGCACAAATCGCAATGATGAATAACGCTAAAAAAACAATTATTATCTTATTTCGTTTTGAACTCTTATTTATTTTCATCTCTCTGTAAGTATACCAAAAAGTAACATTTTTCATTTAGGCATATAATAACGCTGGCAGTACTCAAATAGATCATAGACACATCACTCGTTTAGAATAGGTTATGTAACAACTAACTATAAACAAGGAGGATGTATGACCAACAATGTTGGC
>JAYSMZ010000031.1:0-4130 GCA_043724245.1 bacterium | reverse complement strand
GGTATCCGTACCGGAAGGTGCGGATGGATTACCTCCTTTCTAGGGAGTGTTATGCCAGCAATACGAGAAATCTATTGCTGAAGCTAGGTCGGTCTTGTTGTTATGTTGAGCTTACATAATAACGCAGTTCTTGATTTATCAAGGGCAAGACAAAGTTCGAAAAAATCTCGACTTATCTTGACGATGATTGCACAACCAAGTTGTTAATAACAGAGTACCTCTGGCGAAAGCTGGGGGTACTTTAGTTTTTTGGATTTAGAATTTGTTATTTCACTGACCCATGAGAACCCAAGGATTTACGTCGCTGATTCGTGAAATCCTTGGCGTGGAGTAGGTCTTTGAAATAACAAATTTGAAAGTCAAAAAAAGTTAAACCGGGCGGAACACGGAGGATAAGATATTACCTAGGATAAACCAGTGCAAATTCAACATTACGACAAATCCAACGATTAGGGTTATTAGGGCCCAAAGCTTGAATCGGTCATAGCTTGATACCCCGGAACCTAAATTATCGGCAATAACCTGGTGCCAAAGCATAAATGCGGCACCGACGGCGACAATAATAAATCCTATGAAAAAGGAACTTAAACTGAATTCGTATGCCATATACCCTTACTATACACTTGCGAGGATGATACATCTACGGTAAAATGTATTAAGTTCGCGGCCTGTGGGGCATTAGCTCAGTTGGTTTAGAGCACCTGCTTTGCAAGCAGGGGGTCGTCGGTTCGAATCCGACATGCTCCACCACATGGGGTAGAGAAGGTGAAAGCCTGAACTACTCCACCACGTCGGAACTAATTTTGAACTCCAGCCAAACAAAGACGAAACTTTTTGTTTGGCTATGAGTTCGCCATTGTTCCTCCTTTCAATTTCACAAACATTCGCTATACAGCGAATTGGTTTGTAAAATTGGATTAAACGCAGAAGCACATTCACAGGTAATATTCCCCATATTTGGGCGATTAGCTCAGCTGGTTAGAGCGCGTCACTGATAATGACGAGGTCGGAGGTTCAAGTCCCTCATCGCCCACCAATTAAAAACACCCCTTTCGGGGTATTTTTAATTGGTGGATGACCGACTTGAAACTCCGACCTCGCGAGGGAGGAGGTGAGCAGTGCAAGTCTGCACTGCGCAAGGAAACCTTCCGATGGCAACTGGTTGCCAGTCGTGAAGTTTCGGGGTCGCGGAACGTGACCAAGTCCCGTTTATCAATAGCCGCAGCTCAAATAAATGATTTATCTGATATTAAGGATATAATAGGATGATGATCAATAAAATTCGTGATGACATAATTTCTTATCGAGAAATGTGTGATGCAGAAAAAGTCCAAACACTTCAGAGGGGCATGAATTATCGTTTGAGTTCAGATTACTCAGTAATCTTATTATCTCAACGGCCGAACGCACCATATAAGGACAAAGTGTACCCTGATGGCATAACTATTGAATATGAAGGGCACAACGTTTCTAAAAATTCGTACGAACATAACCCAAAACTTGATGACCAAATGCCAGCCCTTCCTTCCGGTGTCTATACTCAAAATGGTTTGTTTGCAAAAGCAGTCGATGATTTCAAGAACAATAAACGCAATGCCGAATTAGTTAAGGCCTACGAAAAGATATTGCCAGGCGTTTGGTCGTTAAAGGGGGTGTTTGAATTAATTGACTATCATATTATTCATGACGGTCAAAGAAATGTCTTCAGATTTATTTTGAGGCTTACTCAAAATCAGGAGGTAAACATTGAACCTGGCGATAAAACGCTATCTTATACGAGAATTATTCCGAGCGAAGTAAAAATGCAGGTATGGAAGAGGGACGGTGGAGAATGTGTGTTGTGCGGGTCAAAAGAGAACCTCCATTTTGACCATGACCTGCCATTTTCGAAAGGTGGCACAAGCTTGACATCACGGAATGTGCGTCTCTTGTGTATGAAACACAACCTAGAAAAATCAGCAAAAATCGAATAAACAAGAGATGGACATTATGACGAGAGATGAATTATTTTTAGAAACAGTAGCTGACCTAAAAGAGAAGCTACAATCTGGGAGTAATTACCATTTGTTAAAGACAGCTGGACTGTTAAGGCTACTACTTCTCGATAACCCCTCACTGTTGGGTCAAGTGCAAAAAGGAAGGGTTCGCGGAATTAGGTTCAAAATTGTTGAAGTAAATCCACCAGCAGGTTGTATAGATTGGTTTCTTGGCGATGGGCTGGACCCTAACGATTCTCCACCAAACCCAAAAATTGTTAATGTAACTCTACCATATCTTCTATCGACAGTTATTATCCAGCAGGACGGAGTAGATAGTTCCATTAAAGACGTTATCAGGTATGTTAGCCATATACTTGGCGGTATTCATGCGGGTAGTCCAAATGAAGATGCAGACATTATTTTAAAAAACTTAGACGAACACTTTGAATTAGGCGGCGGTCAAGCGACAATATATAGTCTTAAAGCAGTAAGTAGAGTTGTCCTGACAGCTCTTGAACCATTGTGTGAGAAAATCATATTATAATAAGTATAGTATTAATATAAGGAGTAAATATGACAAAAACATCCGAAATTTTAGTTGTAACGACAAATGACGTGCCGGGATATGAAGTGGTCGAGGTTTACGGTGAGGTGTTTGGACTAATTGTGCGCAGCCGTAATGTATTCAGTAATATCGGATCCAGTTTTCGAACAATTTTCGGTGGTGAGTCTGGCGGTCTGACAAAACTGTTAGTCGACAGTCGTAACCAGGCAATGGAGCGAATGCGCGAGGAAGCGGTCAAAAAAGGAGCGAATGCAGTCCTAATGATGCGCTACGACACAGGTGATATTTACAACATTATGAACGAAGTTGCAGCCTACGGAACGGCTGTAAAAATCCAGAAAAAGAAATAGTTTAGATATGCAAACATTTCAAAATATCCGTGTGTCGGGAATTTATTTCGATACAAGATATGGGGTAGAAATACTAATATTATGTCCGAGGTGAAAAGTATATTAGCATGCGCATTTATTGCCGCTAATTACCATTAGTATAATAATTACAACAAAATATTTTTTTATTTAATAAAATAGGTATAAAATACTGATTACATAAAGGATTTCAATAGTGCAGTTGGGTATAAACTAACGGTAAGATTATTGCGTTTATTCGAGTTAAGTTATAATCTATATTTATAGCATTAATGGTGGGAGTGAAAGGAAAATGATGTCAGACATTATATCCGCCATTATAAATATCTTAAATTCAAACTTTTTCATTGCTTTTGTAACATTTACGGTTGGCTTAGTGGCACTTGTGGTTTATATAATGCAAAAGAATGACAGAAAAAGGGAAGCGGCAAACATTATTCTTCTTGAGGTGCAAAATGCTGAAAGAAATTTGAAATTGATTAAAAAGAGTCTTAAAAAAGATCCGCCCGAATTGCCAAATGATCTAAAGCTATTACCTACAGAAAACTGGAGCAAATACAGCTATTTATTTATAAGAGATTTCGACAGAGATGAGTGGGATGAAATTGCCAGCTTCTACCATAAGTGCCAGCTAATTGATGAAACGATTTCACATAACAATGCGGCTTTCTGGGGTGACGTTGAACAAATCAGAGCAAACAAACAAAGAATATTGGCAGACCATTCCAATGATTCGGCGAAAAAATTAGAAGTCACGGTAGATGTTCTAGCTCCAGACGACACCAAAATAGTTCAAAAGTTTACGGATATTACTGATAAGTTTGATACCTTGTATATGAGCAGGCAGGTCAAATTCGGCTATACTCCACAAAAAACAATAAATGATGCAAAATTATATATAGATGATATTAACTACAGGATCTCACAAGCAAGTGTCGGCGCAAAAATCAAAAAATTAGCTAAAATTAAATCCTAACAAAACATTCCTATTTCTATTGCAAAAAACATCCAAATCGAGTACAATACTGACTAGTAAAGCTAATGTTCTGTTTATGTGAACCTCTGGTGATTTGCAAACAAGTGAATCGGAAGAGGTTATTTTATTGCAAAAATAACAACAATTACCCCTTTACATGCTGCGAGGCGGGGTGATACGATTGGAAGGCTTGAGTTCAGACAAAATGCATCGAAAACGGTGCGTGTAAATGTGAACTCAAT
>JAYSMZ010000030.1:0-12502 GCA_043724245.1 bacterium | reverse complement strand
GTTGCCCGCACATACGCTTTCCAAGCGCACCTATTCAACCACTCTAGCATCTCTCCGTACGTAACAATTATAACAGTTGTTATTTTAACCTTATAATCTAGTTGCAGTATCTGTAAAATACTCGCATAATATATGTAATGGCTATCACCACAAAAAAAACACCGGTCATAAAACTGCGAGATCTCAAAAAGAGATTTGGAATTGGTGATGCCGAAACTTATGCCTTGGACGGTGTTGATTTGACAATAAAAAATGGTGAGTTTGTTGCAATCATGGGTCCCAGCGGATGTGGTAAAACCACTCTCTTAAATATTATTGGTTTGCTTGACCAATCATATTTTGGACAATACGAACTGGACGAAAAGCCTGTTGATTCAATTTCCAGACGAAAACAAGCCTTTCTGCGCAGCAAGCAGATTGGATATATTTTTCAGAATTTTAACTTAGTTCCTCGATTAAATATCATCGAAAATGTCGCCTTGCCGCTGACGTACAGCGGTATGCCCAGAATAAAAAGTTTGATAATTGCCAGTGATATTTTGAAAATTTTTCATTTAAACGAGCGTGAATATTATATGCCTCATCAATTATCCGGCGGACAAATTCAACGAGTTGCAATTGCACGGGCGTTAGTCAATAAACCGACAATTATTTTAGCCGATGAACCGACCGGCAATTTAGATTCGCGTTCCAGTCATATAATTATGGAAGAGTTAGCACAGCTACATAAGGATGGGAACACTATCATTATGGTGACGCACAACGCCAACTTGACTACTTACGCAACTAGAGTAATTACAATGCTGGATGGAAAAATTGATACTGATTCACACGTAATCACTAAGCTCGAGAAGACAAAACAAAAGCGTCCAAAAGCTAAAAAGACCAAAAAGAAGCTGGCAAAAAAGCTAAAAGGGAAAAAGAAATGACGCGTTTTCTTATCTTGAACCATATCCATAACGCTCAGCAATCGCTGCAGAGTAGTCGCGTTCGAAGCGCACTAACGATGTTAGGCGTAACAATTGGCGTTGCCAGTGTTACTGCAATCTTGGCTCTAGGTGGCGGAGCTGGTCGTGTTATCAATGATCAGATAAATATGCTGGGTGGGAATATTGCTGTTGTCCGACCCGGTGCAGCAGCAAACCCGATTAACAATATTACTCAACCTCAAAATAACCAGGGTTATGCAACCAGCAGTCTGTCAAAACCTGACGTTGAAAAACTAAAAAAAATCAAACATATTGATTCGGTCGCTCCACTTATGACGTTAGGCGGAACAATAATAGCAGACTCCCCCGCACCCGCAAATACTAAAATCTTGGCGACTACACCTGAATTGGCTGATATTTCTGGCCTGAAACTTCGAGAAGGCCAATTCCTTGGGTCAGATATCAATGAAAACAGTGCTGTTGTTGGACAGCAACTTTCCGTAAATATTTTTGGTACAGAATCATCAATCGGCAGTAAGATGACTATCCGCGGGCAAGACTTTGTGGTCGTAGGTGTATTAAAACTAATGAATAAACCAATAAACTACGACTCAATTGATTTTGATAACGCAGCAATCATTAATTATTCTATGGGCGAAAAGTTAAACAAAGATAATTCACAAATTCAACAAATCGATATTAAAGCCGACTCAATTAATAATCTGGAACAGGTTGTTAAAGATATAGATAAGGTCCTATTGAAAAATCACGATGGCGAAAAAGATTTTTCTGTCTTGGTTGGCGACCAAATCTCACAACCAACCAGCCAGCTGTTTTACTCGATTGCCGGCGTCACTGCCGCCATTGCCGCAATTTCGTTATTTGTCGGGGGAATAGGAATTATGAATATTATGTTGGTTACTGTCGCAGAACGTACCCGCGAGATAGGAATCAGAAAAGCATTAGGGGCCAGCAACACCGACATCTTGTATCAATTCTTGATTGAATCTTTGGCAATTAGTATTTTAGGCGGGATTGTCGGTTACGTCGTCGGATATGCGGTTGCCTTCATTATCAGTGAGTTTTTGGTTTTCGGCCCAGCAATTAACTGGCAAGTTGCGATTACGGCAATGGTAATATCAATTGTCATGGGTACTATATTCGGGCTGTACCCAGCAATTCGGGCCGCCCGAAGTGACCCGATTGAATCATTAAATCGTCATAGTTAGTCTTCGGCTAATTCTGTTTTTAACTTTTCAATAAGTTGGACTGGCATTGGATTAACGTTGTTTAGAATCGCAACATAAATACTGACAAAATCTGCTAAAATGCATCCCCAAAGCATCTGTTCGATTGGTGTATTACCTGCCAGACTTACTACTGTTGATTTTGGACGCATACCACTCAGCAAACGATCGGATATTTCAAACCTCTCTAATATCCTATCGTTTTCAATGTTGCCGATAATATCAAAAACTGCAAATGGCTTTTCAATCGGATGCGATGTCCAACCGATAAATTCGTTATGATTGAATTCCGGATATTCATTCCAAAAAGCCAGGTTTTTGGCATTTTCATTCCAACTGATTTTCCATTTGTACGCGACCGGTGCTGTTAATGGTCCACCGTAAAATATCGCGGTCTTGCCTACAGCTTTTTGCGCCAACTGCTTGGCATAATTATCATTTGTCGGAATGTCAGCCAACCAGTTGGCTGATTCTGTTTTTAACCAATCAAACGTATCTGATATCTCGGTATATTTATCATTTTTAACCAGTTTAAAATTAATTAATAAAGCGATTAAAGCCCTCAGATTAAAGATGACGGCCATACGAGGTTGAAAGTCGTTCGGTAAAGTTGCGTAGGTAATCTGACTTTGTTTTGCGATCTCCATCAACTCACCGCCCGACGTAATTACAGATAGTTGAGCTCCACTAGTTTTAGCGTGCTTGAGACAATTGACGGTTTCTTCAGTATTTCCCGAATAACTACTGGCAATCACTAGCGTATTTGAATCAACATATTTAGCAACGTTATAGCCACGTATGATTTCAAATGGGATATTAATTTCATATTTTAACCAAACCTTGGTAATTAACGCAGCCAATGCTGAACCGCCCATACCAGTGACAACAACATTATTTATTGGTCGTTCGTCATTCTCGATATTCTTCAGCTCAACATTAAATGTTGTTTGCTGATATTGATTTTTAGCAACTTCCAAAGCTCCGTTCGGGTCACGTTGTTTTAGTATGTTAGCATCATCAAGCATAAATCCCTCTTCCTTGCTGTAATATATGTATCTATGATACAGTATTTATAGAATAAGTATAAGCATTAAAATCAGGGGTGGGAAATGGACGAAACAGGAAGCGCAACAACAAAACCAATCAGTGATGACCAGGAACTAGCCAAAGTATTGGCTGGCGTATCACAAGAATCGAATAATTTGGACTACGATGAAAAACCGCTATCACCTATTGCACCAGCAGCCCCTGGTCCTGTCGCACCTCCGCTGGCTCCACCAGAGCTTGCTGCCCCACCGACACCAGTAACGACTTTTAATACTGAAATAGACGAAAAACCAAGTGTCCCACAAGGAGTCGGTGAATTTGACGAAATAAAAAAGGACGCCATATCCGAACTGCGACCACTTGTTGACAAGCTTGATTTGGCACCAGATGAAAAATTCGATACATATTTACTATTGCTTCGCAGCACCGATGACAAAACCTTGATCGTCCCAGCTCATGACGCTGCCAAAAATATCCCAGATGAAACTAAACGTGCTCAAGCACTTCTGGACATCATCAAGGAAATTGATTACCTTTCCTCGCCGGAACAGCCAAATATTTAGTCTACCCAAATTTGATATATCTTATCTGATTTCTATTTTTATTGAATTGCCATTACAATGGGTATGAAATGAGTGTTCGATTTGCGACGAATTCAGAGGTCGAAAATTGGGATAAATTAATCCTTTCAAACCCTGATAGGGGAAATGTTTTCGCAAGCCTCGAGTTCGCAAGGCAAAAAGAAACCGGCGGCTATAAAGCGCATTATCTAATGGTTGACGAACTCGCGATTACGATTCTTGAAAAAAACGCCCCTTCTTTAGGAAAATTATGGTATTTGCCAAAAGGGCCCGAGGTAATATCATTCAAAATGCTTTGGCCGGTACTTGTCGAACTGCAAGCTTTCGCCAAACGAAATGGTGTTTTTGCAATTCGTATCGAGCCTGAACTTAATCGTAGCGAACAGCCAACTCTGACTAGACATGGACTAATCAAGTCCAGGCCCATTATCCCGAACCCGTCAACAATCACCCTGGATATAAGCAATGATTTGAATGCAGTAATAATGAAACTCCCTCAAAAAGGACGCCATGCCATTAGACGGGCAGAGCGCGACGGGGTTATCGTCAAGGCTGTCGAAACGACTGAAAAAAATTGCCAAGTTATGTACGAGATGTTGATTGAAACCGCCAAAGGCAAATTTGGTATCCGTGGCTATGACTATTTTCAATCTTTTTGGCGACGATTTGAGTCAGCGGGATTTGGTCAATTATTTTTTGCTTACTTCGAGGGACAGGTTATAGCCGGTGCCTACGGTCTGGTTTTTGGCACAAAAAGCACCTACAAAGACGGAGCCAGTACGCATACTCGTTCAGTTTATGGCGCCAGTCATCTGTTGCAGTGGCGAGTCATTCAGTGGGCAAAGTCAAAAGGCGCTGATATTCATGATTTTTGTGGTTCCCCACCAAGTGACGAGATTGACAACAAAAATCACAAACATTATGGAATCGGTTTATTTAAAACAGCATTTAATAGAACAGTGACTGATTATGTCGGTTGTTATGATTTAGTAATTAATCCGACAAAATACAAAATATGGATAAAATTTGGCGAGAAAGTCGCCCATCGTCTGCACTATTACAAACATCACGATTCCTATTATTAGTTATTTGCCGACCAGATCTTTAAGAAGTTTTCGGGTAATTTCGATTTCATTCCAAGAATCAACGCCATCAGCTCGTTCGATTGTTTTTTCGTGCCCTTTGCCCAACAACACGACCATATCGTCGGAATTTTGAACACGCGTCAGAGCAAATTTTATTGCAGACTCGCGGTCCAAAATCTTGAATACATTATTTTCAAGTACTTTGCCTGATTTTTCAGCACCACTGGCAATCTGATTTAGTATTTCGTTACCATCAACATCACGATCATCCTCTTCAGTAATAATAACTTCGTCACTATATTTTCCAGCAATTTCGCCCTGTACTTCCCGCTTTGATTCATCTCTACGCCCGGCTGAACCGAATACTGCGATTAATTTACCTTTTACGGCAGGTCTGACACTAGCAAAAAATTGTTCGAACGCATCCGGTGTTGAGGCAAAATCAACTATAACTCTGAATTTTTGACCTTCGTTTACAACAGTCATGCGACCTTCGACATCTGTAAGCGCTGCAATACCATCCTGGATTTGGTCTTTGGTAAGCCCAATTTCACGACCAGTAGCGATTGCCGCCAATGCATTGCTGACGTTAAACTCACCCGGAATATTTACATGGATATTATAGTCGTCATCACCAACTTCTACCTGAAACGTCGAGTGGTCTGCTGCCAAAAAAACATTCTTTGCCCGCAGCTCCCCTGCGTTTATTCCATAAGTAATAGAATTAGAAATGCTATCTACAAATCTACCAGCATTCGGATCATCAGCGTTAATGACCCCAAATTTTCTGCCGTGTCTGTTGGCAAGCTTGAAAAGTCGAACTTTTGCATCAAGATATCTGTCAAACGTCCCATGATAATCCAAGTGATCGGCGGTAACATTAGTCATCACTGCGATCTCAAACGGGACTCCCCAAACACGACGCTGAGCCAACGAGTGGCTTGAGGTTTCCATCACCAACCACCTTATTCCGGCTTTTTTAAAATCGGATAGCCTTTTTTGCAATATCCCCGCCTGCGCTGTAGTAATGTGTTCAATTTGTGGATGAATATCATCACCAATGCCATATGCAACCGTACTAAGCATTGCTACGGGCAGTCCCGCCTCATGCATCATTTTCTCAATAAAAAAAGTTGTTGTCGTTTTACCGTTTGTACCTGTAACACCTATGACATGCATATTACGCGATGGAAAACTAAATTTAACGTTTGCAACTACGGCTTCAACAAAATGACCAGCCGGTTCTATTTGGCTAAATATCTCCGTAGGAATAATTTTTTTAACAATACTTCGTAAACTAGTCATGCAATAATTATACCTTAATAACACATAAAATTGGCTCTGGCGTGTAGCCTAATGATCCAAGCAAAATTTGTTGAATATCATGGGTGTTGTTATGTTATTATAATGCTAATAGTTAAACGAGGTGTAAAATTCAAATGGACGACATTAAAAAACCAAAAAATGAAAACCTGACTGAGCCTGACGAAACCTCTGATAATAATGAGCCGCACAACAGCCAAATTGACGAGTCTAATAAATATGGTTCTTTGTACGTCCCAAATGTCCGAATAGACATGAAACCAACGGCACGTCTTGACACAACTCCGCCAAACAAAAATAAACCTGGCTTTGATGGCCCGGCACTTGTTGTTCTACAGTGGTTATCATATGCACTTTGGGGTGGAACTATCATAGCAATATCGACACTTGCCGCTGCAGTGCTGACATTTTACATAACAGGATCCAATATTGGCGACGTAGCTCTTTATAGCCTTGCAGCTGTTTTGGTTCTTATACCGATTTCTTTGATTTGCGATGTTTTATACCTGAAAAACGAACCTAGCTTAAGAACTCGTAGTTCGTCAATTGTGATGACGATTCATGCGGTATTGTTTGCACTACTTGGTATCGGATCGTTGATAACCATAGCCTTTTCTTTAGTGTCGATTGTGGTCGGTAGTGCTGGTCACGATGGCATAATTGTAACTCTGTATACTTCCTTAATTGTCGCTTTATTGTTCATATTGTTGTTTTTGCGCACTGTATTGCCAAAGAAATATTCCAAAATGAAATATGTCTTTATGGTTATTATGGTTATATCAGTCGTTTTGGTCTGTGTGTTTGGAATTTTTGGACCAATCGCCGATGCTCAAGTTACTCGAAATGACAAATTGATAGAATCTAATTTACCAACAGTCAGTGAAGCAGTCACCACCTATTCTAATAATAATGGTCACTTGCCAGCTTCATTAGACAACCTTAAACTAACTGGTGATGCCAAAAAACTGGTAACTGATAAATTAGTAACTTATAAAAAAGATAGCGCGCCAAGTTCTTCGTACTATTATTCATCAAAGGATTACTATTATCAGTTATGCGTAACATATAAAAAAGCCGGTACTAGTCAATATTCGACTTCGACACCAATTTACAACTCTGACTCAGCTGCCTCGTCATCGTCAACCTCAGGCGCATCCTCTTCGCTTATCGAAACAGGTAGCAATTACTCATACTACCCTTACACTACCAACCACCCAGCTGGTAATAAATGCTATAAACTTATGACGAGTAGTACAGGGCTATCCCAATGACCAACAGTGATATTTAGTTATTACAAATATGATGTTTCATAAATACAAATCAAATAAACTTTACTGCTTTTCGCCACCAGTCATGCTAGCAACATTCATAATTGAATTTGGATTGGCATTTTACACATTGTGGAAATATAAAATGACTGAGATCAGTAAATTGGCTATTGTGATATTAGTATCACTTGGTACTTTTCAGTTGGCGGAATACATGGTTTGCGGTGGGCTTGGGTTGACAACGATTCAGTGGGCCCGGGTTGGGTATGTAGCAATCACACTCCTTCCGGCCCTTGGTATTCATATGCTGGTAAAACTTGCAGGAAAGAAAAAAAATTTTATGGTCGCATCAGCCTACGCCACCTGTCTGGCGTTTGTTATTTTTTATATTGCTGGATCTGACGCTTTTACCGGTCACTTATGCCTAGCAAATTATGCCGTATTTTACACACAACATGCTAGTAATGGGTGGTACACTGGCTATTATTACGGCTGGTTAATTATTGGCGTGTATTTGGCTTGGCAATGGGGTATTGAACAGCCTGAAAACAAAAAAGTTCTCCGCTCAATGATGGCCGGCTATTTAGTATTTCTTGTCCCGACTACACTATTCAATATTATTGACCCTGATACACTCAGAGGCATCCCGTCAATTATGTGCGGATTTGCAATCCTGCTGGCTTTTATCATCGTGTTTAGAGTATTGCCAAAAAGCGTCAAAGTCCGTACTGCTAATAGATAAATTTCGTTTGGATATGATAACCCGTTCTCATATTACCGAGTCTCGTTCATTCTATTTGTTGTATATTTGTCATCATTCTAAGGTGTGAAAAAGGACGGACCTTTTTGTCCTTTTTGTCCACTGCTTTTTTAATCTGGCATAATTGGTTATGCTATGATGTTTGTAGATATTTGAATGAAAGGTAAAGTATGGACCAACCCCAACAGGAAGACGAATACAAAAATAGCTACCCAGATCAGACCCCACCAAACCCAGACATAGAACAATTCACCGAACCCCAAAAAACGACCGAACCGACACATGAAGCCGAAACCCAGCCCGAGATGCCGATCGTTGCAAGCCCTTTGACCCCTCCAGTCCCCTCGACAGTACCAGCACCAATAATTGCACCGGCAGCAACAGTCGAACCAGAGAAACCTAGTGCAGGAATGATAGTTTTGCAGTGGTTGACATATGCATTCTGGGGTTGGACAGTCCTTGCAATGTCAATTTTAGTTGTTATTGTCCTATCTTTTTTCCTAGTGAAGGGCGCAAACGTCGGCGATGCACCAATATACAGCATGGCGGCGGTATTAGTATTACTGCCAATATCAGTTATTTGTGACATATTCTATATGAAACACGAGCCGGTAAAAAAAGTCGGGGCGGCATCAGTCGTTATGATTATCCACGCTGTAATTTTTGCCCTGTTTGGTATTGGCGCTATAATTACAATCGTTTTTTCGATGGTAAACTTACTAATCAGCGCATCCAGCTCGGAAACGACGTTCGTATTCTTGTATAGTGCAATAATCATCGCTATTTTATACGCAC
This sequence comes from bacterium, assembly GCA_043724245.1. Taxonomy (GTDB): domain Bacteria; phylum Patescibacteriota; class Saccharimonadia; order Saccharimonadales; family Saccharimonadaceae; genus UBA1547. Next base: position 3,467 of record JAYSMZ010000030.1, on the reverse strand, counting down.
TAGTATTTGTCAGGACAATTCTACCAAAATTCCTATTTAAATTCCGCAAGATATTTATCATCTTGATGGTCGCAATTGTAGGGGTAATGAGTCTGTGCGCAATTCTTGGACCAACAATGGAGGCTAGGATAACACGCAACGACAAACTAATCGAAAACGGTCTTTCGGGTGTAAACGAAGGCATTACTTCCTATGCCAACAAGTACAATTCCCTTCCGGCAACCCTTGATAGCCTAACCTTAACTGGCGATTCCAAAAAATTAGTGACCGACAACCTAGTTACTTATAAAAAAGATTCAGCTCCATACGGAGCAAAGTTGGAATACCCAACTTTCTACTACCAGTTGTGCGTAAGCTATACAAAAGCTAGCAAATATCAGGGCTCAGACAGTTCGTCAAATTACTATTCCAAAGACGACGGTTACTCGACCTATCCTAATACATACAGTCACGGCGCTGGAAAAGTTTGTTACAGGCTAAAGGCAGAGGTGTACAACTAGTGGTTTTATCGTTCAATTTCTTGTCGTCTAAAAACAAGTACCGATGAGACCATCGAGGCTAGGATTACCAGAAGTATTACGACTATAGGTAGAAGCAGGTCATTATTCCAACCGTGCACAACCAAATCTTTGTAGTTTGAAAAAATCGTATTCGGCGAATATTTTTTTATTGGTTCAAACAGACTGAAAATTGTTCCAAACAATATAAACACAACAAATCCAATGCCACCGGCACCAATTGAGTTTTTAACGACGGTACTGGCAAGAATCGTAACGGATACAATCATCAAAATGTATAACAAAATGTTTCCTGTCATTATCATAAAATTTAAGAAGTTAAACACATCAAAAGTTAATATGGTATACAGATAAAAGATTAGCGAACAAGCGGCAAAAATTGCCGTGATGCTGATAAAGTAGGCTTTGAATTTTGACAATATAAACCATGTCCTTGGAATCGGTTTTGTCAGCAATATCTCTAGTGTTTTACGATTCTTTTCGTCAGATACCGCACCGGCAACTACAAAGACCAAAACCAGAAGTGCAATTTGGCTGACGTTTTTGATAAATTGATCCAAAGCATCAATGTATGTCGGCGTTGGTAATTTAACTGTCAAACCAGGAACCGACACGGATTTTAATAGTTCCGGCGTAATCTTGGCTAGAATCGGCGATGATATGGCCACAAACAATAATATTATTGCCAGTATCAGAATCTTTTTTGTACGCCACTGTTCCAGCAGATCTTTTTTAATCAAAGTAAATAAAATGTTCATTTTTTATCCTCCACCAGGGCCATAAACACATCTTCGGTTTCCGGCAAAGTCAGTCCGTATTTTAGAATCCCGATTTTATGCTTGGCAATGAAGTCCAGGGGTATATTTTTCTGAACGACATCACTATCACTCAGCCAAATACGAAGTTTGTCACCGTTATGTTCGACTTTATTTACCCATTTTTGCAGTTTCAAATCGGTTACTATATTTTTCGGATATGACATAAATTCAACTTCAAGTATTGGCGATGCGTACCTGGCTTTTAGGGTCGACAGCGGTGCTGATGCTACCAGCTTGCCATCATTTATAATTACAATATCGTCGCAAATCCTATCAACATCAGACAATATATGAGTCGAAAAAAGAACGGTTCGATTGGTTTTTAGTTTTTCAATTACACCCAAAACTTCTTTTCGTCCAATCGGGTCTAGTGCCGAAACAGGTTCATCCATAATAATTACTTCCGGATCATTAAGTAGTGCCTGGGCAATGCCAAGACGCTGGACCATACCGCCGGAATAAGTCGAAATTCGTTTGTTTTTCGCAGATGTTAAATCAACCAACTTTAACAGGTTGTTAATCTTGGACTTCTTTTCGCTTTCAGAAAATTTAAATATGTCAGCGATAAACCCAAGGTATTCTGCGCCGCTCATCCAACGATACATTGATGGAAGTTCGGGCAAATAGCCGATTTTAGTATTGGCGGCTGATTTGCCAAAAATAACCTGAGTCTGTGCAATTTCCATGTTTCCATTCGTCGGTCTTGAAAGTCCGACCAGCATCCGAAGAGTTGTTGTTTTGCCGGCACCATTTGGTCCTAAAAAACCTACAACGTGATTCTTTTCAACTTCAAACGACAAGTTGTTAACAGCTGTATAAGTTCCAAACTTCTTGGTCAAATTTTTTACGGAAATCGCTGGCATTATTCCTCGCTACGTCCAAATATGAAGTACAGCGCTGCGCCGACAATTTCACCCAATATGATTATTATCGCCCAAATTGTTGACGAAAGGTTTTTTGTTTTTCCCTTTCTAAACTTGAAAAGGTCCACTAGTGCGTATATTTGAAAAGCCAATTGAAGTACGACCAGAGGCCAAATTATTTTTAAAATTTCCATGGTATTCATTTGGTTGTCCCCTTTTCTTTTTTACTAATTATGTATGAAACCAAAAACAGCCAAATGATAAACGAACCGATCGTTATTCTTTCAGACAGTCCAAAAAATTGAGGAAACGCAGTAGGTGCTATGGCGGTCAAAGGCCCACTAGCCAAAACAACTAAGCCGAGTACTAGCGATATTCTGCTGAGATTTTTATATTCCTTATTTTTCCAAAGTCCAATCGCACATAGAAACATGGCTTCCAGCGTTGATAGTGCTGCAACACCAGCGAAAATAAGATGAATCAGACCATGGGTAGTCAACGGCGTCCCCAGCTTGTCTTGCGGAAAAATCAACATCATAATGCCTGAAAAAGCTACCAGAAATAAAAATACAGCTGAAAGTTTTAAAAGCTTGCGATTGCCCCAACGATAATATCCAATACTAAACGCAATCAGTAGCAGGTTATAAGCCCAAAATAATGGTTGCATAAAAATCTGGTTCGGTGATGTCGTCATAATAAGTGCACTGATTGCATGCGATATATGACTATACCCAGGCCAAAGTAATCCACCCAAAATAACAGCAAAAATATAGATAGCCGTACTTGCAATCCCAAAATAATAAAATCTTTTCATATCCGCTTTCTAATCCCCTGACAATCAAATTATATCAAATTTCAGTCCCTAAAACCGAATATCTAAAAAGTCGAGTGTTGAAAAAATCTATTCTTTGCACTCGTTGTATTTTTTCATCAGTCTAAGGTGTGAAAAAGGACGGACCTTTTTGGTTGAGTTTTTGGATAGTTAAATCTAGTCGCTACCACCCTTGTTATGCTACAATAAACAGGTCTTGCACAGAGGAAATGCGGCAAGGCCGCACATTTTTACTAACAAAGCCAGAGGCTGTTTGTAAAAATGAGAGAAGACGTAATGATAAGTGACAACTTGTGAATAACATTCGCAAGCGAGAACTGAGAATGAACGTCGACGAGGAGGAGTACCCAAGTGGTTGAAGGGGACGGTTTGCTAAATCGTTAGTCTGGGGAGACCTGGAGCGGGAGTTCGAATCTCCCCTCCTCCGCCAAATAAA
>JAYSMZ010000029.1:0-22677 GCA_043724245.1 bacterium | reverse complement strand
AAAGGGAACCGTGTCCATCTGGCATCGTAATATATATTCATATTTGCAATTGTATCATGGGCCAATATTTTGTGTTAATCTAATAAAGTAATGCAAGATATTTTGATTCGAAGCGCAGCTGATTATTCGATGATTCCGATTATATTAATTGGGATTTACGCGTTGGTTTTTAAAATTCCCAAAGGGCACCGTTTCAAGGCTTACTCCAGAATAATTGTTGCCGGACTTACGGCTTATTTATTAGCAAAATTAGTAGGATCTGTATTCCAGCCAGACAGTATGCGACCATTCGAACTGATAGGAAAAGCCGCAGGTGCTTCATTTTTAAACAACGCTGGTTTTCCATCCGACCATGTACTATTTGCCACTGCAATTACTTGTGCTGTGTGGTTCGAAACAAAACAAAAATATATCACCTGGATTTTGGCTGTATTGGTAGTTATTGTTGGCGTTGGAAGAGTTTTGGCGCTGGTTCACACGCCTATTGATGTTATTGGCGGAGTAATTTTTGCTTTGCTAGGTTCGCTTTGGTATTTTAATTCAAAAGAATAAGTATTGTCGCTAAATCTGTTTTTTGTCAGTTTGGCAATAAAAATGTATAATAATATATATTATATGGAGGTGCCAGTGTGGCGAAAATAGTTAGTAGTAATATTGACTCACGGCCAGTTAGTAAATTTAATCCCGTTTGGCAGATTATATCGGTAGGTGTAGTGTTGGGGATTCTGTACTGCGGTCTAACTTTGTACTTATCAAGATTCGTTGGATTAGCCAGTGCTGCCGGCGATATTGCAACAATCATAGTAGCAACCGTCGGTATTATTGTCATGTTGAATTTAAGGATGGCAAGGCCACTTTTGGTTGCAGCCGCATCGGCAATATCACTTTGGGGTCTGTCAAAATTAACTGATGGTCTTGGTTGGTTTGAGGTTATAATTTGGAGTATTTTAATATATACTTTGGCATATTTCTTGTTTTCGTGGCTTACCAGATATAAAAAACTTGCTCCTATTTTAATTGCAACTATCATTATCGTGATTATCGTCCGCTTAACCATAACCGTATAGTGCTATAATCATGTATATGGACCAGGTGATTTTATATTTAGTTCTTGTTGTGGTTATTGTTGGGTTTGGGATAATTATTTTTATCATTAATCAACGATTGAGCGATCAAAAAAATTCCAACGCAGTCTCACTTTTAAAAAGTGATCTAACAGAATTATCAAGGGGGATTAACAACCTTCAGGAAGCAGTCGGTGATAAACTAGAGCGAAATAATACATCGATGCAAACATCTATGCAAAAACAACTGACCGAAAGTGCAAAGCTCGTTACCGACGTAACCCAGCGTTTGGCTAAACTTGACGAAACCAATAGGCGAGTAGTTGATGTGGCCGATGAATTAAAAACTTTACAGAACGTATTACAAAATCCAAAACAACGCGGTGTTTTCGGAGAATATTATCTGGAATCTGTTCTAGACAATATTTTGCCATCGAAAAATTATCAAATGCAATACAAATTCAAAGACGGTGAAATTGTTGACGCTGTTGTTTTTCTGGATAGGGGGCAGATATTACCGATTGATAGTAAATTTTCTTTAGAAAACTATAACCGAATGGTTGGTGAGGATAAAAAACCAGAACGCGAAAAACTACTAGCGCGGGTTCGAGCAGACCTCAAAAACCGAATTGACGAAACCAGCAAGTACATCAGGCCTAGCGAGAAAACCATGGACTTTGCTTTTATGTTTATTCCAAGCGAATCGTTGTACTATGATCTGCTAATTGGAGACGTAGGAACCGGTTCCAGCGCAAGAGATTTAATCGAATATGCATTCCGAGATAAAAAAGTTATTATCGTCAGCCCAACCAGTTTTATGGCGTATCTTCAAACCGTTTTACAAGGTCTGCGTAGTTTACAAATCGAAGAGCAGGCTAAGGATATCCAGATACGTGTTGGAAAGTTGGGACAGCATATCGGCAGATTTGATGACTATATGCAAAAACTTGGTAAATCACTGGGTACGACCGTTGGACATTACAACGACGCCCATAAAGAACTTGGCAAGGTAGACAAAGATATTATTAAGATAGCTGGTACAGAAACTAGTATCGACCCATTGATGCTAGATAAACCGAAAGACGAAGAATAGACAAATATTAATAATCCCCGTCTGATGACGGGGATTATCTTTTGTTTGATTTTATTTTGATTATGTAGTTTTGTTACTTACAATCTTCGCAATCACAAGCAACTTTATCTTGACTGTGCAAGAAATCCTGTATTAGGAAACCTGCAATACCACCAAGGAATGGTGCTACTACGTAGATAACTAGTGGCCATGTGTTCCATGACAATCCGTTAGCAGCAAATGCAATTGCTGGGTTTAGGAAAGTAAGGATGACGTTAGATTCTGTGGATCCTTGTAGCAAAGTTGTATTAAGCGTTAATGCTACATACAGCGCAAGTGAAATTGCAAATGCGGCTGCAAAAGCAGCAACGATTCGATTTTTCTTGTGTCTTAGGGCAGTTGCAACGCCTAGTGTTAATACAGCTGTACCAACCAGTTCAGTAAAGAAGATATACCATTCTTTATCTTTCACGATTGTTGCTGCATGCAATAGTGTTGGTGCTGCTGCGGTTGCCGCAGAAGTAGTTGCTGCATGAAGGAACGTATTAAGAACCAAATAAGCGACCGTTGCGCCCAATAATTGAGCTACGATGTAACCTAGGGCATAGACCCAATTCATCTTGCGAGTTACCCACGCACCGATTGTGACGGCTGGGTTGACATGTGCTCCTGAAACGCCACCGACAATTAGAACAACGCCACCCAGTGCGAACGCAACAAATAGCGGGCTGCCCTGCATTTCGATAAATGCAGCCGTTAATAGAAACGCTCCCAAAAACTCAGCGACTAAAGCGCCGATAAGGGGCATATCTTTTAGTATTCTACGAATTGAATCGTAAGTTGATGATATTGAACTGTTTGTATTTGAAGCTGACGAACTAGCTTTTGCTGCCGATTTTTTGCTCGACGAAATGGCTTTTTTCTCTGCCATAGATTCTTCCCTCCTTAAGTGAAATATGAACATAGTATACCACATTGTAAATCAAACAAACACAAGTGATATACTAAATGCATGGCACTATTTATTAGACAAGATGACGAACGTTCAGAGTTGCAAAAACAAGTAGCTGCGGAACTACAGCGTAAGGCTAGGGATAATTCACTGAAAGCCTCTGAAAGACCAGATGGTGTTGACGATTCACAATATATAAAGGGGACTAAAAAAACAACAAGTCTAGCCTGGATTTGGATTACTATATTTGTGGTGTTTATATTAGTCATTATATGGTTGACGGTATTGACTGTGACACGATAAGATAAGATAGACATTTATGCAAAACATTGAGGAAATAGGAAAACAGCTAATTACACAAATAGCCGGCAGTGATTCGCCACGGGACATATTAAAAGCTCCTGAACTTAAGCAATTATATGGTGTAATAAAAACATTACCACCCGAAGAGAGGGGTGGATATGGAAAACGAATTAACGAACTCAAGATTACTTTGGAATCAGCGGTTAGTGCGCGTGAAGCAGAACTTGAAAGTGCTACCGTAGAGACGCTTGATATTACAGCTCCCTGGGATGTAAATAGCGGACCACAAAGTTTACTTCCTGCCGAAAACGGATCGCAACATCCTCTAACTTGTGAGATTGAAAATGTATCTGACATTTTTACACGAATGGGATTTGAAGTAATTGAATCCAGGCAGATTGACGATGATTATCATATGTTCGAGACGTTAAACTTTCCAGATAACCATCCGGCTCGGGACGGTTATGATACCTTTAGGACTAAAGAAGGTTTTATAGCGCCGGCACACACCTCAACAATGCAGAATAGGATTATTTTGGATGGAAAGAAAAAGTTGGAATCTGGCGGGCAAATCGGTGTTGTCGCAATTGGTAGGTGTTTTCGCAATGAAGATTTGGACGCCACACACGAGCATACTTTTCATCAGTACGAAGGTGTATTTGTTAGCAAGACAGCAAATTTGGGTCAAATGCTTGGGACTTTGCGCAGTTTTTTCGAAGCATACTACGGGCAAAGTCTGAATATTAGGACTCAACCAAGCTATTTCCCGTTCGTTGAACCCGGGCTGGAATTCGCAATTGAAAAACCTACTTCTTTGGACGGCAGTTCAAAAGACAAAGACTGGTTAGAAATGTTGGGTTGCGGTATGATTCACCCGAACGTTTTGACTAAGGCTGGGATAGATTCGAAAAAGTATCGAGGTTTTGCATGGGGCGGCGGAATTGAGCGGCTTGTTATGCTGAAATATGGGATTGAAGATATTCGTCATTTTGAATCCGGTAAACTACAGTTTTTGAGGAAGTTTGCATGATAATTTCACTGAATTGGTTAAAAAAATTTACCGACATTGAGGTGCCGGTTGATGAACTAGTCAAACTTATCGGTGCAAGGTTGGTTGAAATTGAAAATATTGTGAATCTTGGCGAAAAATACAAAGATGCGTTAATCGTAAAAATTATCGAAGTTAAAAAACTAGAAGGCTCTGACCACCTTAATGTTACGAAAATTGACGATGGCGGTAAATGCGGAAACGTCGAACGCGATGAGCATGGATATATCCAAGTTGTTTGTGGGGCTCCAAATGTCCGTCCACAGCAGTTAGTTGTCTGGTTGCCCCCAAAATCAATTGTTCCTGAAACATTCGGTTTGGACGAGCCTTTTGTTTTGGAATCCAGAAAACTTTTGGGATTTACAAGCAATGGAATGATTGCCAGCGCAAGAGAACTTGATTTATACGACGAACACGAGGGTATTTTAGAAATCGTAGATGATGTAGGGCCAGGTTCGTCTTTCGCTGAACAATACGAACTTGATGATTATTTATTGGATATCGAGAATAAGTCGCTAACACATAGACCAGATTGTTTCGGTATTGTTGGGTTTGCGCGCGAAGTAGCAGCGATATTAGAAAAACCATTTATTACACCACGATGGCTGGCTGACGTATCACCAGATTTCGGAAAAGTTGATTTAAAGGAAGTCGACATTAAAGTTACTATTGATAATCCGGAATTGTCATCAAGATACATGGCCGTAGTAATGTCAGATGCTGACGGCAATAAAAAATCACCTATTAAAATTCAAACATATTTAGCAAGGGTCGGGGTGCGACCAATTAGTGCAGTCGTTGACGTAACGAATTACCTGATGATGTTGACCGGTCAACCATTACATGCGTTTGATTATGACAAACTGATGGCAGTAGGTGGTGGCAAGGCTGACATTCACGTCCGAGCAGGTCGCGAAAATGAAGACCTGGTACTTTTGGATGGAAAAACAATAAAGATTTCGACCGAGGATATCGTGATTTCAGCTGGCGAAAAGGCTGTTGCACTTGCAGGAGCGATGGGTGGAGCAAACACTGAAATAGATGAAAATACGAAAAATATAGTAATTGAAAGCGCCACATTTAATTTATTTAATTTGCGTGCAACCCAAATGAGGCATGGTATTTTTAGTGAAGCCATAACTCGTTTTACTAAAGGTCAACCTGCGGAGTTGACAGCTCCGGTATTACTTGAAGCCAGGAGATTAATGAATGAATGGGCAGATGCAAAAACAATGTCCAAGGTTGTCGACACCTATCCGGGAAAAGTTGAAAATGCAATTATTTATGTTCCGCAAATCCAAATTAACGAAACTCTTGGATGTAGTTTGAATATGCTACAAATCACAGACACATTAATTAACGCCGAATTTGATGTTGACGTCGAGGCTCCGTATACGGTTTTAGTAAAAGCGCCTTATTGGCGAGCAGATATTCATATTCCAGAAGATGTTATTGAGGAGGTTGGACGACTGAATGGTTTTGATAATATAGCGCCTACACTACCAAGTCGTGATTTTTCGGCAGTTGAACCAAATAGTTTTGATTTATTCCGCAGTAGAATTCGAAAAATATTGGCACAAGCAGGCGCAAACGAGGCCTTGTCGTATAGTTTCGTGCATGGTAATTTGCTGGAAAAAGCCGGACAAGACATAAAAAACTCATACAAACTAGTGAATTCAATCAGTCCCGATTTGCAATATTATAGGCAAACACTAGCCCCAAGCTTACTTGATTTGGTTCATCCAAACATAAAACAAGGCTATGACAACTTTGCTTTGTTTGAAATTAATAAAGCCCATTCTAAAATAGATGGTTTAAACGATGAAAAAGTCCCAGTCGAGTCTGAAATGGTTTCGCTGGTTTTGGCGAATAAAGGGTTTTTTGAAAGCGCTACATACTATCAGGCCAAACGAATGCTTGATTATCTTTGCGAGTCATTAGGCATCAAAATCAAGTATGAACCGATTGAAAAAGATTCAAATGACCCAATCGCCAAACCGTATGAGTATCGTCGTAGCGCTAGAGTGTTTGACACGTTAAACAGCGGTGTGATTGGCGTAGTCGGTGAATATAAAAAATCTGTTGTTAGAGGATTTAAACTCCCCCAACAATCAGCGGGTTTTGAGGTGGACTCAGCAGTATTATTTGACGTCTATACAAAACTAAAACCCGACTACAAACCGCTTAGTCGATACCCGTCATCAGAACGGGATGTTTGCTTTCAGGTTAGAGAAGATGTTTCATTCAGTAAAATTATTGATTCCGCAACTAATGCGTTACAACCAGATAAATATAATGCAGTAATTACACCAGTTGACATATATAAACCAACTAATGGTGCGACGAAAAATATTACAATTCGTATTAAATTGACCGCGATTGACCATACTTTGACTGGCGATGAAGTTAATAAATACGTGGATTCGATTTCAAGTTCAGTCGTGGTTAGCACCCAGGCAACAATAATTTAAACATCAATGGCGAATAGGTCGCTAGAGAATAACGACGCTTTTTGTTATAATATAAGTAAATGAAAGATAGGGAATAAATATATGGCGACACCTCGATCGCAGAGAATTGGTATTTGGATAATTGCCATTGTGTTAACAGTTGGGACGCTAGGTTCGTTTCTGGCATTGATATTGGGGAATCAAAATAGTTCAGCGGACCAGGCAAAGGTTCAAAAAGCTTCAGTTGAGTATCAAAAACTATATGCTGAATACGATGCAAAGTTAAAAGTACGTGAAGAAAAAGTAGCCATCCAGGCTAAACAGCTGTCTGATCAATATTATGACGACTTCAACCAATATTCGTCAAGAATAGCAACATTTAAATCTAGTGATGTCAAGAAACTGTCAACAAAAGATATTATTGTTGGTGATGGGGAGACACTGAATACTAAATCATCCTACAGCGCATATTACATAAATTGGGGACCTTCTGGCAAATCATACGATCAATCGATTGATACTACTAAAAAACAACTAAAGTCACCATTGACAGCCTCAGATAAGAGTCAAATGATAGATGGCTGGAAGCAGGGGGTATTAGGAATGAAGGTGAACGGCGTGCGTGAAATTACAATCCCATCAAATATGGCTTATGACGCAACCGGAAGTAGTGATGGCAGCATACCACCCAATACGCCGCTTAAATTCATTGTTATGATTATTCCAAAAGTCGAAGAAATACCTCAAATTCAAATACCTCAAATGCCACAAATTCTAATCGATTATTATAAAACACAACAAAGAGCCCAACAATAATGACCGAAAAAATTCATCAAGTAGTCATGATTGGCGCCGGCCCAAGCTCTCTTACTGCGGCAGTTTATACAACCCGCGAAGATATTGAAACGGTTATATTTGAAAAAGCTACAGTCGGAGGTTTAGCCGCCATAACCGACAAGGTTGACAATTACCCTGGATTTCCAGAGGGAATCGAAGGCTATCAACTGGCTCAACAATTAGAAAAACAGGCTAAGCGGTTTGGTGCTGTTATTGAATATGGAACCGTTGAGTCGATTAGTGATAAAGGAAATTATAAAATCGTCAAAGTTGACGGGACTGAGATAAAAGCCAAAGCAGTATTAATTGCAACCGGCAGTTCATACGGTAAAATTAACGTACCAGGCGAAGAAGAATATTATGGCAAAGGTGTTCATTATTGCGCAACCTGTGACGGGGCATTTTATAAAGGAAAACGATTAGTTGTAGTTGGCGGCGGCAATTCTGCCATCCAAGAAGCAGCTTATTTGTCTGGATTTGCTGAACATATCGATTTATTGGTTCGAAGCACTGTTAAGGCAAGCGACGTATTACAAAAAAAATTACAAAAATTAGTAGAAGTCGGGAAAATTTCAGTTCATCTGGAAACTTCGACCGACGAGATTGTTGCCGTTGAGGGCAAAGTCACACATACGAAGGTAACGAAAAAAGGCAAATCATTGAACGTCAATACCGACGGAGTGTTTATTTTTGCAGGGCTAAAGCCGAATACGGCTTTCCTAAAGGGGAGCGGCGTTGAACTGGACGATGTTGGTTTTATTAAAACTGACTTAAAATTGCAAACAAATATTCCTGGCGTTTTTGCTAGTGGCGATGTCCGAAGCGGTTCGACCATGCAAATTGCCAGCGCGGTGGGTGAGGGCGCAACTGCCGCCCATAGTATTCGCGAATACCTACAAGAGTAATTAGGAAAAATTTATGACGGATTTCGATAAAATCTTAACACCCGGAGATATCAAAAATGGGTTGGTTAACGTGGTTATTGAAATGCCCTCTGGGAGTGTTGATAAAATCGAGTGGCATCGGCAAGTTGCTGGATTCAGGTTGGACAGAACAAGCCAATCGGAATTTCCGGTGCCGGCTAATTATGGATTTATTCCTCAAACCCTGAACCACGACGACGACGAATTAGACGTATTGGTAATATCAGATAAACCAATCCAAACGGAAGTATCTTTAACCGCTAGGATAATCGGGGTAATGAAGTTTGAGGATGAAGGCGAAACCGACGACAAAATAGTTTCTATTCCAAATGACAACACAAATAGCGTGATTACTTCTATTGCAGATATTCCAAAAACTCAAATAGATAAAATTACATATTATTTTACACACTACAAAGACTATATACGCCCAGATTGTACAAAAGTTTTAGGTTGGGACGATATTGATGAAGCAAAGAAAGTAATTGATAAATCTATTTGGCTTTGGGACGAACAAAAATATAAGTAGACTACCTATCCGTTATCATTGCAGCTATGGCAAAACGACCATCATTTGGTTGGTTACCCTTTAAGAACTCACTGTGCGAAAAGAAATTTTTGTCTTTGCTGGTGTCGGCCGTGTTAACTGTAATATTATTTCGAATGATGCCAGCTAATTCTAGTTGTTCAATAGCGACGTCATTTAAGGAGCGGTTATTAAATTTATGCATTGGGTAAGAATCCGATCCTGGAGCAGGCGAAAACCAAATTGATAAATCAGGAGGACTTACATCATAATTATCAACAAGGAATTTGATAGATTTATAACCGCCGTTTTGTTCCAACATATGTCTACCCAAATGAGACAGCATCAGAATGTTTTTCGAGGTATCACAAATAACAGCACCTATGCAGTCAGCAATCGGTAAAAATAATGCATGATTTATGCCCTTTGTAACTAAAGCGTCCGACGTAGTAACGTTATCATCAAACATACCGGCGCCCATTTGTTCAACACCAACTTCGTAATACCTACAAAAATTATTTCCTTTGTATGTTGTGCTGATACGGGTAGTTTTATTTATATCAATACCGTTTTTTCCAAGAAAATTTTTACGATTACTTATCACTTCGGAATTAGATTTTTCGGACTTTATTAGCATATTACCATCACTGACCTTCGAAATTGCAACAACAACCCTCATATACTAATAAGTCTTTCTGCGCAGAATGCTAGTGGCAGTATTAATCATTCCTGCAACACTAGACTGTCTAAGTTGAGCTTGAAGTTTATTTTTGGCATGAGTTGTTGTAACCAGTTGACGCCAAGACTGCTTTGGCTGAGATGTCTTTTTGGTCACAACCTCAATAATGTCGCCGTTTTGGAGTGGCTTGTCAAAAGCGTGGATCTTCCCGTTTACTCGAAAACTATAGGCGTTTCTGCCGACATCACTGTGCACTAGGTATGCAAAATCAAGAGGTAATGCGCCTTCTGGTAAATCATAAATATCGCCCTTTGGTGAATGAACAAAAATTCGATCGCCAAATAAATCAATATACAACTGGTCTTTGGATATTTCTTCGCCTTCCTTTAATTTCCCAACTACTTCTTGAAGTTCCGTAATCCAATGAAGGTTTGTTGGTAAGCTTGATAGTTTGCGATTTTCAATATATGCTTTTGTAATTTTCTGATCATGGTAGTGGAAACTAGCTGCCAATCCGCGTTCTGCGAATTCATGCATTTTCTGGGTTCGAATTTGGAATTCAACAATTTGCTCGGCTGGAGTCATAACGGTCGTGTGCAAGCTTTGGTAACCATTAGGTTTAGGGGTAGAAATATAGTCTTTAATTCGACTGACCATTGGTTTATATAACCCATGCAAAATTCCCAGCACGATATAGCATTCTTCCTTTTTTTCAACAACGATACGCAAAGCCATCAAATCGTAAATGTCATTGATGTTGCCGTTTACTTTGACAAGCTTTTTATGCAGGCTATAAATACTTTTTACCCTCCCGTTTATATCGGCATTAATATCGTGTTGTTTCAAGCTATTATCGACTTCGGTTCGTATTTTACCAAGCTTCCTAGTACTTTTTCCTAACCTTTTTTTCATTAAGATTTTCATCTTTTTATATTCAATCGGGTCAAGATAACTAAACGCCAGCTCTTCGATTTGCATCCGAACACGTCCCATTCCCAATTTATCAGCCATTGGACCAAAAACCTCTAATGATTCTCTTGCGATCTTTTTTTGTTTTTCAATCGGTAAATATTTTAAAGTCGACAAGTTATGAAGTCTGTCCGCCAGCTTGACAATAATAACCCTAATGTCTTGACCGATAGCAATTAATAGTTTTGATAGGTTGTCTTTAGTCTTTGGCAAATAAGTTTCATACTTTTTCATTTCGGCGCTAGCTTGTGATACTTTAGTTACACCATCTACAAGTATCGCGACATCATGTCCGAATAACTCTTCAATCTGGTTTAGTTCTATACTTGCATCCTCGACAGTGTCGTGCAACACGCCGGCAATCGCACTATCAATATCCATCCCCCATGAGATTAAAGTATCAGCAGTTACAATAGGATGGATTATATACGGCTCGCCACTAAGGCGTTTTTGTCCATGGTGTGCAGTCGACGCGAACGTAACGGCATGTTCAAGTTTTTTGACTTGGTCTGCTTCATAGCACTGTTTGGCGTGATCGATTAACTCACCTTTTTTCATATACTTAATTATACTGTATTTTCGAGATAAACAGCTTGCATAAACGACCATATAACGCTTATACTTTAGTATATGAAGATATATCTTGGCAGTGATCACCAGGGCTTTCATCTAAAAAGCAAAGTTTTTGCATATTTGGCAAAACACAACTATGATGTCGAAGATGTGGGCGACCAGACCCTAGACCAGAATGACGATTTTCCGGAGTTTGCCGCTGCGACAGCACTTCAAATTATTGGTAGTGACGACAAGGATCCACGCGGTATTTTACTATGCGGCGGTGGACAAGGTATGGCAATGGCTGCTAACAGATTTCATGGGATACGTGCAAGTGTAATCTGGGATGCGTTTGAAGCCAAAATGACCCGAAACGACAACGACAGTAATATATTATGCTTGCCATCACGCATTCTTGAGAACGATGACTCGGCATGGGAAGGTATTATCGAGACTTGGTTGAGCACACCGTTTGCAGGAGCAGTACGCTTTAAACGTCGAAATGCTCAGATTGATGAGTTCTAAATGAGTATAATTGCACCCTGTATCACCGTAGAAACAGAGGATCAATATAAGGCGGTAGTTGAAAAATACTCGGCTTTTGCTCAACGCGTTCAGGTTGATATTAGCGATGGTGAATTCACACCTGTTTTTCTAGTTGGTCCAGACAAAATTTGGTGGCCAGCCGAATGGATTATTGACATTCACGCCATGGTTGCACATCCGATGGATTATATTGATCAACTAATTGCGTTAAAACCGCATCTTATAGTCTTCCACGCTGAAACCGACGTAGATTTATTGCCACTGATTGAAAAAATAAAAAAATATGGGATAAAAGCAGGTGTTGCGTTTTTAAAGCCGACTGTACCCGAAACGTTCGCGGATGTGATTAGAGCTGCCGACCATGTGTTGGTATTTTCTGGTGACTTAGGCCATTACGGTGGAACCGCCAGTTTAATGCAGCTTGAAAAAATCAGATTGATAAAAGCGATTAATCCGAATGTCGAAATTGGTTGGGACGGGGGAGTAAGCGTTGATAATGCCTTCACCTTACGTCAGGGCGGTGTTGATGTACTTAACGTTGGCGGAGCCCTGGCAAATGACGAGGACCCCTCTAAAGTCTATGCTACAATGATACAAGAAATTAACAAACAAGGGGTTATATAACTGGATGGGCAAACTGCTTGAAGTTGCTGATTTGCAAAAAAAAGCGAACGACTTGCGTACTGACGTCATTTGCATGTTAGAAGCCGCTGGAAGTGGGCATACCGCAGGGTCATTGGATTTAGCCGAAATAGTTTGCGCGCTTTACTTTAATATTATGAAAATCGATCCGAAAAACCCATCCTGGTCGGATCGAGATATATTTATACTTAGCAATGGACATACGGTACCTATTCAATATGCAGCAATGGCACATGCCGGTTATTTTGATCGCGAAGAATTAAAAACCTTACGGAAACTTGAAACCAGACTTCAAGGTCATCCGGAAAGAGTCAGACTGCCCGGACTGGAAAACACCAGCGGACCTCTTGGGAGCGGGTTGTCGCAAGCCGCGGGGTTTGCGTATTCGATGCAGTATCTGGACAACAATAAGCACAGATTTGCTTACGTTATTATGGGCGATGGCGAACTTGACGAAGGTAATATTTGGGAAGCAGCTATGTTTGCTGGTAAGTATAAACTATCGCAACTAGTGGCATTTATTGACCGCAACAATATCCAGATTGACGGTTCGACCGAAAACGTTATGCCACTTGAAGATTTAAAAGGTAAATGGGAATCGTTTGGTTGGCATGTTATCGAGATTGATGGACATAATATAAAAAGTATTATCGATGCTGTCAATTTAACAAAAGCAATCACAAACCGTCCATGTGTAATTATTGCTTATACGATTGCTGGTAAGGGTGTTGATTTTATGGAATATGATTATAACTGGCACGGAAAAGCGCCAAATGCCGAGCAAGCCGCCAAAGCCTTGCATGAACTTGGGGTTCTCGACGATATTAAGGGTCCAGAGGTAGAAAAATATGAGTAATTATCAACTTAACCCCGAGCTTTTTAGTGATAATGTTGCGATGGAACCAATCCGTGCTGGATTCGGGAAGGGCTTAAAAGCTGTTGGAGAGACAAACGATAAAGTTGTGGCGTTATGTGCTGATTTGACCGACAGCACGCAAGTTGGATTGTTTCGCGAGTCTTTTCCTGAAAGATTTATTGAAATTGGTATTTCCGAACAAAACTTAGTAACAGTTGCCAGTGGTTTGGCGATGGCGGGCAAAATTCCGTTCGCTGTTGCTTATGCGGCATTTAGTCCGGGTCGTAATTGGGAACAGATAAAAACGACGATTGCATTAAATGATCAACCAGTAAAGGTTATTGCTTCTCATGCTGGAATTAGTGTCGGTCCTGACGGTGCAACCCATCAAATGCTAGAAGACATTGCCCTGATGCGTGTTTTGCCAAATATGGTTGTAATTGTTCCAGGTGATAGTGTTGAGGCTGAAAAAGCTACTCAGGCGATAGCCGAAAATGGTAAACCATGCTATCTTCGTCTGGCGCGTGAAAAAACACCAATAATTAGTACAGGCGAATCGCCATTTGAAATCGGCAAAGCCTATGTGTTGCGTGATGGTACTGATATTAGTCTGATAGGAACCGGTGCAATGACGTACCAATTATTAGTTGCAGCAAATATATTGGACGAAAAAGGAATTAACGCCGAGGTTGTTCACGTGCCTACAGTTAAACCATTAGATAATGATACGATAATTGACAGTGCAAGGCGAACCGGTCGGGTACTTACAGCCGAAGAAGCCCAAGTTGCTGGAGGATTTGGTGGTGCTGTGGCTGAACTGTTGGGTGATCACTTGCCAACGCCGATTATTCGGATTGGTATACAGGATAGATACGGAGAAAGCGGTGCGCCGTTGGAACTGTTCGATTATTTTAAAATGACAGGTGAATATATAGCAAAAGATGCAGAGGAATTGGTTAGAAGCAAACCACAGTATCATCGTGATTAATGAAAGGAAAATATTAAGATGCCAATGTCATTAGATCAAATTCGTCAGAACAACGCTCGTGCCAGACAGTTACTACAAAGGACTCGTGAACAGCATTTTGCTGTCGGAGCTTTTAATATTGATAACCAAGAAACCTTGATTGCAATCGCCAATGCTGCTAAAAAGCTAAATTCCCCAGTTATGGTTGAACTTAGTAAAAACGAAGTTCAGTCGATGGGTTTACAAAATGTCCGTGATATGGTCGATAACTACAAATCCGAATATGGAATTGAGATGTATATTAATCTTGACCACAGTCCAACAGTACAGGATTGCAAAGACGCAATTGATGCTGGCTATGAATTTATCCACATTGATATAAGTCAGGGTAATCATGATGCGACCGACGAAGAAATTATTATTGGAACGCGCGAAGTGGTTGAATATGCTAAATACACCGGCGCTGTCGTCGAAGGTGAGCCGCATTATTTCGGAGGGTCATCGGACGTTTTTAAAGAAAACATTGACTATGAAGAAGTTAAAAAAACATTTAGCACCCCAGATGGTGCCAGGTCTTTTATTGAAGCAACCGGGATTGATACGTTTGCCGCTGCAGTAGGTAATTTACACGGAAAATATCCTGTACCAAAAATCTTAGATCTGGAACTTTTGCAAAAAATTCGTGATGCAATTGACCCGGCGAAGTTTATCAGCTTGCATGGCGGTAGCGATACCCCACTGCATTTCTTTGAAAGTGCAGCAAAAATTGGAGTCAGCAAAATTAACGTAAATACCGACCTTCGTTTCGCCTTTAGAACAACAATGGACGAAGTATTGGACGAAAATCCAGACCAGTACGCGGTTGTAAAACTAATGCCGGAAGTAGAAAGTGCTGTCCAGGCCGTTGTCGAAGAGAAAATCAGCGTGTTTAATAGTGCAGGTAAGGCGGTCATATAGTGGTTAAGATGCTAACAATTGGAGCGGCTGTTCAGGATATTTTTATGAGCCATTCGCCCGAATTTATGCCTTATAATGATAAAGACGACAAAAAAGTTTATTTAAAAGTTGAATTTGGTTCAAAAAATGACGTCGACGACATTAGTTTCAGCACTGGCGGTGGTGCGACCAATGCGGCAGTGACTTTTGCTAGGCAAGGTCTAGAAGTCGAATTTATGGGGACAATTGCGCACGATACCGCCGGTCAAGCAGTTTTGACAGATTTAGATAACGAAGGTGTTGGGACAAAACACATCAGCTATTCCGACAAATACCACACGGGCTACTCAACCGTTTTAATTGCTCCAACCGGGGAACGAACTTTTTTAACGTATAGGGGCGCATCAACTCATTATGAAACCAAGAATTTCAATTTGAAAAAATCGTCCGCTGATTGGGTCTATGTCAGTAGTATGGCTGGTGACATGGATATATTGGACAACGTTTTTTATCAGGCCAAAGAACTTGGTAAAAAAATTTGCTATAACCCGGGAAAAGATGAACTTAAAAAAACTTCCAAACTTCGTTTACTTTTAGAGGATGTTGACGTGTTGTTGGTCAATAAGCAGGAAGCCCAAATGATTGTTGACGGAGAAACACTTGAGGAGCTAGTCCGAAAATTAGTAAACAGAGTTGGTGTAGCTATTGTCAGCGATGGTCACAAAGGCGTAATGGCCAGCGACGGTAAGGTAATTGTTCGGGCTGGAATGTACGAAGACGTTAAGGTTATAGACAGGACGGGTGCAGGAGACGCGTTTGGTTCGGGCTTTTTAAGTCAATGGGTAATCGGAAAATCGCTAAAAGACTCTATTGTATTTGCAAGTGCTAATTCAACGTCTGTTGTTATGAAAATCGGTGCCAAAGCCGGGATATTACATAAGGGTTCAGTATTGCATGCTATGCCACTAAGTGAAAAATCATTATAGAATTTAATATTATGGCGAATTTATTACAAAAAGCATTGAAAATAGACCAACCTCTATTTTCAATGGGAATGCGAGCATTAGAAAAGTCGACCGGGAACAGCGGTGTCGACACACGTTTAATTGCTGATATTCACGAAAATGCACATAAAGTTATGCGTAAACTAGGATTAGATACAGCTGATACGACCAGTAGAGAGCTTTATCATGCACTTATAGCTGCAATTAGGCGAAGTGATATCCAGGAGATGTTATTTGATAATGACTACGTTTTATATGTAATCGGTAAAAACGTCATATCCTTTAATTTAATAGATGTGATTGAAAATTCGCATCACGAACTGGTATACGAATCGCGAATTATTAGTCATGGTCAACGCAGCCTTAGGGGTGAGATAATCGAAAGATACCTCAGTCATATGCGTACAAACGAAGCAACGACTCTTGAAATCGTAAAATCAATCGGTCTTCTTCAAGAATCTGACGCGTGGTATAATAACGCTAAAGCTTACAAAAAACAGACTACGGGAGTGGATAAGTGAAATATCAAATTTGCGTATCAGGAGCAGCGTCGGGAAAAACTATCGAGGCGTCGCATCAGTTAGCCTATGATTTAGGGGTTGCAATCGCTAAAGCCGATAAAACTCTGCTTACTGGCGCAACCGTCGGACTTCCTTGGTTTGCCGCAAAAGGCGCCTTTAGCGTTACAAACCGCGCTGGTGTTTCCGTAGGATTTTCACCTGCCAGTTCGTTTCGCGAGCACGTTACAGTGTATAAATTGCCAACTGTTGAATTTGACTATATTAACTTTACGGGCATGGCCTATGTTGGACGTAATGTCCATCTAGTACGCAGCAGTGACGCGGTTATTACTGTTGGAGGACGAATGGGGAGTTTGCACGAATTTATAACAGCAATCGAAAGTCACAAAGTAATCGGGGTATTACTTGGTAGTGGTGGGTTAGCGGACTATATTCCGACTTTAATCAAAAGTGTCGAAAGCGAAGGCCTGGAAACAAAAGATATTATTTATGATACCGATCCGAATCGACTAGTTTCAAAAGTTGTGGAAGAACTAGATTCCAGATATGGTGACTTCAAACACGACGGTACTGATAACAGTATATATTCAAAAAATCGCGACAGAGATTTCGGATAGGATTTCACCACAAAAAATAGTCTATAATAGATTAGATGAGCCAAAAATTTAATCTTAAAAGTGATTATCAACCAACCGGTGATCAACCGACAGCAATCAAGCAGCTGGTTGAGAGATTAGAGGACGGCGAAAAAGAGCAGGTTTTACTTGGCGTGACCGGCAGTGGCAAGACTTTTACAATGGCAAATATTATTGCAAAGCGCAATGTTCCGACATTAATTCTGGCTCATAATAAAACTCTGGCCGCTCAACTTTATAGCGAATTTAAAGCATATTTTCCAGATAATGAAGTCCACTATTTCGTCAGTTATTTTGACTACTACCAACCAGAAGCCTATATGGCCAGCAGCGATACCTATATCGAAAAAGACAGCAAGATTAATGACGAGATTGACAGATTACGTCATGCCGCTACGACGGCACTATTAACGCATCGCGACACGATTATTGTTGCCAGTGTTAGTTGTATATACGGTATAGGATCACCCGAAGATTATGCGGATATGTCAATTTCCGTTCGGGTTGGTGAAAAACGAAAACAAGACAAATTTGTGCGCCTACTAACCGACATTCAATATCATCGAAATGACGTCGATTTTCATCGTGGCACCTTTCGGGTCAAGGGTGATGTTGTTGATGTATTTCCAGCCGGCAGCGACGTTGCCTACAAAATTGAGTTTTTAGGTGACGAAGTCGAACGTCTAACCAGGATTGATCCTCTAACTGGCGAAATTCAAGCAGAACCCAAAGAAGTATCGATTTTTCCCAGCAGTCATTACGTTACACCAAAAGCAAAACTTGAACGTGCAATCGATGGTATCAAAAAGGAATTTGCCGATAGGGTTGATTGGTTTGAAAAAAACAACAAACTTCTTGAGGCCCAACGTTTATCGCAACGGACAAAATACGATATCGAAATGATGGAAGAGACCGGTTTTGTGAAGGGAATTGAAAACTACAGCCGATATTTGACAAATCGAGAACCGGGCGAACAGCCGGCAACCCTTTTGGATTACTTCAACGACGACTTTTTGATGATTATTGATGAAAGTCATATGACATTGCCCCAGGTAAGGGGTATGTACAATGGTGATCGGGCCAGAAAAGAGGTTTTAGTTGAATACGGATTTCGCTTGCCTTCAGCTCTAGATAACAGGCCCTTGACATACACCGAGTTTAATCAACACATAAACCAAGTAGTCTATGTCTCTGCAACCCCTAGTGAATATGAATTATCACATAGTCCAAAACCAACCGAACAGATTATCCGCCCAACAGGCCTAGTCGAGCCGGAAATTATCATTAGACCTTCAAAAGGTCAAATTGACGATTTGATTGCCGAAATTAGAGATAGGGCTTCGAATCATCAGCGTGTCCTTGTTACAACTCTAACGAAACGCATGGCCGAAGATTTGTCGACGTATTTGCAGGAAATGGACATTAAAACTGCCTATATTCACAGCGATATTGACACGTTAGAACGTGGAGACATTCTAAAGGATTTGCGAAACGGGGTATATGACGTTTTGGTTGGCATTAATCTGCTTCGTGAGGGTTTGGATTTGCCGGAAGTTAGTATGGTAGCGATTATGGATGCCGATAAGGAAGGGTTCTTGCGCAGTGTCGGCGCATTGATTCAAACCAGTGGTCGTGCAGCAAGACATGTTCATGGGCAGGTATTTATGTATGCCGATAATTTAACAGATTCAATGAAGAGCGCAATTACGGAAATGAATCGTCGTCGGGATATTCAAATTGCATATAACAAAAAACATAATATTACCCCAATAAGCATCGCCAAAGATGTAGGCGAAGGTCTACGAGCGATTATTCCTAAGAAACCGGATGAATCTAAAAAACTAAACCTCAAAAAAATACCACGCGATGAATATCCGGGTATTATTCGTGATTTAACTGGGCAAATGGAGTTTGCAGCCGCAAATCTGGAATTTGAAAAAGCCGCTGAAATTCGCGATCAAATTGCCGACATAAAAAACAAGCTATAAATAGATATATAAAATTTATATTTATCCACAGAAAAGCCCTAAAAAGGTCCGTCCTTTTTTGTTAATTTCTGTGGATAAAGTTTTGCAGGGTGTTACCCTACAAAATATATTGTGATGGTTAAATAGGACATGTGATAAACAAGGGCTTTACAATAGTTGAACTTTTGGTTGTTATTGTTGTCATCGGTATTCTAGCCACTATCACCATTGTTTCCTATGCTGGAATTAGTAGTAAAGCATCAGTTGCTTCATTAATGTCTGACTTGAATAATGCATCAACCAAATTAAAACTATTCTATGCAGAGAATGGGGCATATCCACTGACAAATAATTGTTCTAGCCCTGAAATCAATTCTAATATTTGTCTTAAAGCCAGTGGTGGCAATTCAATACAATTTTCACCAAGTGATTTTTCAAACCCGCAATCTTTTAGTATTACAGCGCAAAGGGGGTCGATTATTTACCAAGCCAGCGCTAACTCTGCCCCGTCTCAAGTGAATGATCTTAATTTTGGTCTCGTGACATATCTAGATGCAGGAAACGCATCATCATATCCGGGTTCTGGTACTGTTTGGACAGATCTAAGTGGGAAAAATGTTACAGGTACACTGCTCAACGGTGTAGCATATGATGGAAACAACGGAGGTTCACTTGTTTTTGACGGAGTTAATCGATATGTTTCACTAAATTATTCAAATATTCCAAATCTTTATTCTTTTTCGGCCTCGGCGTGGATTTATATATCTGGAGATGGTTTAGGTGGCATAAATGGCGTAGGAAACGGTAAACCATTCAGGTTTTTTATAAATAATAGTAATAATTATATGAGAACCCAAATTGGTGGAGTTACGCCTTTTGATAATATAACGACCATAGCAATCATAAGAAATCAGTGGGTAAATGTTGCATTCTCATATGATGGGATTAATAGGAATTACTTTGTTAATGGGGTTTTATCTGCGCAGGTGCCATCATCTGGGGTGCCTACAAATGTAAACGATGGCGAAGTTGGGTCTATTCAAACTTCAAGCAATTATGTTTTCAATGGAAAGATTAGTGAAGTGAGGTATTATGACCGCTCACTTTATCCATCAGAATTCCTTCAAATTTTTAACAACTTAAAAAACCGTTACGGCCTATAAGCATAAACGCTTGCAAAATTGCTAAAACTATGCTATTATTGTCCTATTGCATTCGATGAAATGCTAGGGCCTCATTCTAAGAAGAGCGCACCCGTGACAATTATATGCATACGCGTATGGCGCCATCACCGAATATTCTCTTGTTTTTTATAACTGCATCCAATACAACATATTACTGAGAAAGGCTATTTTATATGGCATACTACCAACGTGGCGGTCGCCCAAGTGGCGCAC
Source organism: bacterium (assembly GCA_043724245.1). Classification (GTDB taxonomy): domain Bacteria; phylum Patescibacteriota; class Saccharimonadia; order Saccharimonadales; family Saccharimonadaceae; genus UBA1547. Next base: position 1,828 of record JAYSMZ010000029.1, on the reverse strand, counting down.
GCACTTCATCTTTTAACCGCGGTCGAAGCCGTGGTGGTAATCGTGGACCCGCAAAAAAATATATTAATCCAACAAAATTTATTAACAGTGCAACCCCAAAAGCCGAAGAGGTTCAATATGAATCAAAAAATAAGTTTTCCGATTTTAGTTTTGGATGGCAACTCCAACATAACATCGACCAGAAAGGCTACATTAATACGTCTTCTATCCAAGACCAGGCAATTTTGCCAATACTGGAAGGCAAAGACGTAATTGGAATTGCCAACACTGGCACTGGTAAAACCGCAGCTTTTCTGTTGCCAATAATCGAGCATATGAAAGGCGTTAATCTTCGTCCAAGTGTCCTCATAATTGCCCCTACGCGTGAACTTGCGCAACAAATTGACGAAGAATTCCGCGCATTTAGTCAGAGCCTTAATCTATACTCGGCACTTGTTGTCGGCGGTGTACCGGCAGAACGTCAAATTCGCGACCTAAAGCGACGCCCGCACTTTATTATTGGAACTCCGGGACGCATAAAGGATCTAATGAATCGACGCTATATCCAACTAGACAATATAACCACTTTGGTTTTAGACGAGGCCGACCGAATGCTGGACATGGGATTTTTACCAGATATTCGTACGATTGTTAGTGCTACGCCGACTGATCGTCAAACTTTATTATTTAGCGCTACAATAACTCCTGAAATTTCAGCGATTATCAATAATTTCTCTAAAAACCCGGTTACAATTTCGGTTCGGACAAGTGAAACCAATGAACATATCGAACAGGATGTGATTGAAGCTAGGGATAAAACGCATAAAATCGAACTATTGACCGATATGTTGCGCGAGTCTGGAAAATACGAAAAAGTTTTAGTATTTGGAGAAACAAAATTCGGAGTTCAAAGATTAAGTGACCATTTAGATAACAGTGGCATTGCGTCAATTGCAATTCACGGTAATAAAAACCAGTCTCAACGCGCCAAGGCGCTAAAGCAATTTAAAGATGGACGAGTCCGCGTTATGGTAGCAACCGACGTTGCGGCACGTGGTCTTGATATTCCTAATGTTTCGCATGTGATTAACTTCGACACACCGCAAACTTATGACGATTATATTCACCGTATAGGTCGAACGGGTCGAGCCGGAGCATCTGGTCACGCCCACACGTTCATTGAAGCAAGACGCTAGCATAAACCTGTCAAAATAGTTATAATAGGCGTATGACACAGATATCTCGTGATGATGTGCTGCATCTAGCACAGCTTTCTAAATTGGAGCTTGCTGAGCCTGAAATTGATGGCCTACAGACCGACATTAGTAATATCTTGGGTTATGTTGAACAGCTGGACAAATTAGATACCACCGGCATTGAACCAACCTATCAGGTTACCGGACTTTGTAATGTTTGGCGTGAAGATACTGTTATTAATTATGGGCTTAGTCGCGAAGAACTTTTAGCGCGTTCACCGCAAGTCGTCGATAGCCAAGTGCAAGTTCCGAAGGTGTTTTAAGCATGACTATTTCCGACGTTTTGATAAAAATTAAAGACACCTCGGCAAGGACTGTTGTCGAGAATGCCTTAAAACTTGCCAAAGATAATCAAGATTACCACGCTCTTTTAAGCCTGACTAGTGATCGTGCCCTAAAACGTGCTGATGACGTTGATTCAGGCAAAATTTCCGGTAAATTAGCCGGAGTTCCTTTTGTAGTCAAGGATAATTTTCTAGCATTTGGAGCACCAACAACCGCCGCCAGCAAGTTACTCGAAAATTTTGACGCGCCATTGCAAGCAACTGCTGTCGAAAAACTAGAGGCCGAAGGCGCTATTTGCATAGGCAAGG
>JAYSMZ010000028.1:0-15098 GCA_043724245.1 bacterium | reverse complement strand
CTGATCGGCATTTAAGATAATCATTGTGATTCTCCCTTTGCAAACTTTGTCTACCCTATACTATCTACTTGCACTCACCCTGTAAAGAGCTGTATTATTGTGTAAAATGATAAAATCTGCTAGAATAATCAGGTTCAAATGATCTAAATAGGCCACGGGCTCGTAGTGAAGTGGTTATCACGCCTCCCTGTCACGGAGGAGATCGCCGGTTCAAATCCGGTCGAGCCCGCCAAGCATAAGCAATATTAAACAGAGGTATTTTTTCCTCTGTTTTTGATTGAAAAATTATTACAGTTGACCTAGCAAAGTTATGGTTCTTCTTTTGGCAATAATCGTTGAATAGGATAAATAACCTGCTTTAATAACTCACCATATAGTTCTCGCCCTTTTACCGTTAAGCCAAAATAAACTCTTGCTGGACCCTTATCTTTCTTTAAATCGACAGGCTCAATCAGTCCAACCTCGTGCTCTAAACGTGACATTAGACGATAATATGATGTGTAGCTATATTCAACTTTTTGCCCTGCTAGTTTATTTATTTCATCTTTTATTTCTAGACTAGAAGCTTTTTTGTATTCATTAATTACTCGTAACACCAATAAGGGATAAAGTAACGTTTTCCATTCCTGGCCGTGTTTAGATACTAATTCTTGAATACTTTGATTAAATTTTGGCATATTAATCTCCTTAATTACATTGGTAGTGTACTAAAGGTAGACTACCGAGTCAAGCATCTTTTTTTCTTTCTTAACCAATAGCTTATATCGTTTGGAAATCAGACTCGATGTCCCGCCAAGTTGCTCATAATAAAATTCCTAATCCATTAGGCAACGAATTTGAAAACCCCAGTCTGTTTTAAAATCACTATTACGATACGATGTTGAGTTAGATTGGTACAGCTGTCGATACCATGCAAAAGATGGTGGATCTGGATTAGTACCCTGTGTGCTGGTCCAAAAACCAGTTTCTGTTCCTATGTTCCAAAAAACCCCAGCATGAGCCGGAAAAGGCTCCATGTGTCCCCCCAATGGAGCTTTAAAAGCCCCTGTCATTAATTGAGTCCCCTGGTCTGTTCCACGCCATGTAGTCGCGTCCGCTTGAGCTTGACTCATCCCTAGATACATTTCCAAGGTTTTAAATTCTGAGTCAGTTGGTATATGAAAGCCGTTAGGACATATGCCTGGTCTTGACTCACTGGCGCCGAATTTCATAGCTTCATTCCATTGATATATTCCGCCATAAGCAACGCAATTTGATTCTAGATTATTGTAACAATATTTTTCAACAACACCGTTATTGGTTTGAACCACCGTGTTTGCAATCATCGTCCCAACGTTAAGATTATATTTCATCCATGTTTGGGTGCCAATAATTATATTTTGAGTTGGGGTTGAGTCGTTGGTTGCAGTATAGCTAATGCCACTTTTTTGGGCCGTCAGGCTATAGGTTGAATACGGGTTAGATGAAGCATATGTAAAGGTAGTATTTGGTGATAAATTAAGGCAATATCGACTATCGGCAGGAGTTGATCCATTTGGACAATTTGTACTAACATCTAATGATGCCGGATAAACTCCATATTCAACATAGTACATCTTTAGACGATTTGAGCCATTTGATAAATCAGATTGTAATGAGGCGGCAATGGCTTTTTGGTTGACACCATTATAGGCTACGATTGTAATAGCAGCTAAAATACCAATTATCACTATAACTACAAGGAGTTCGACGATTGTGAAACCGCGTTTATTCATATATTTAGGTTATACCACTCCATCCACATAAGCACAAGTACTTAGAATTTGTGCATGGTTGATACTAACTATTTTTGAACACTAAATTTTAGAAAGTTTCTTCCTAATCATGTCGACGACCCAGTTATAATATTCGCCCGGTGGCTGGAATGGCACGTATTTATTGCATATTTCCGAATCATTTATCTCATCGTTAAATCTGTCAATTGGAATAAATTTTACTTTCTCAACCTCACCATCGGGCATCTTTAAGTTATCTATACTTCCGTCAAAACTGTAAAAATAAATGTATCCAAACTCATTGTCATACCAATTAATGCCTTTAATAGGCTGAGAAAACTTTCTTATTCCAACAAACTCCAATTGCTCGGATGTAACATCAAGTCCAATTTCCTCATTCATCTCTCTTATGGCCGATTCAATCGGTGTTTCACCCGAATCATTATGTCCCGCTACTGAAATGTCCCAAAGCCCCGGATAACTATCCTTGTCCCTGGCGCGTAATTGTAGCAACATTTCGCCTTTAAAATTATATATCCATATATGAGAAGAATTATGCCATAAAGCCTGTTCGTGAATTTCAGTTTTTGTTTTTGATTCACCTGTTGAATCTCCGTTCTCGTCCAATACATCTATTAATACCGACTGATTTCCCATATTATAGAAACCTCATTGATTTCTTTTCTCCATAATACTTACCTAAAAACCTTTTTTTGTAGTCATAATAACTACAATCAATAATACTCTCTCTGATTTTATCAACAGTCCGAACAATAAATCGTTCATTATGAATGCTTGCCAAAGTCATTCCTAGGGTTTCATTAGCCATCATTAAATGATGAATATACGCTCTGCTGTAATTTTTGCAACTATAGCAATCGCAACACTTGTCAATTGGTCTAAAGTCATCCTTGTATTTACTGTTTTTTATGTTTAACCGTCCGTCGTGTGTGTATAGCGCCCCGTTCCTAGCCTGCCTAGTTGGTGCCACACAATCAAAAGTATCAATTCCATATTCGATACCCAAAAATAAATCTGCTGGTTGTGCTCCCATTCCTAACAAATGGCGAGGCTTGTTTTCAGGCAATATGTTGCATATCCACTTAACCGTAGTTGGTATTTCCTCGGGCTCGAATACTCCGCCGATACCATAGCCGTCAAATTCACGACTTGCTAAAAACGAAGCACTTTCTTTACGCAGCTCCTCATCACGTGCACCCTGTACGATGCCATACAAAGCCTGTAAGTGTTCACCCTTTTTCCAATGCTCGTCATTCAGCGCGCTGTGGCGCACCAAACAACGATTGGCCCATTTGTGAGTCCTATCCATAGCAGTTTTAACATATTCCCGACTGGCAAGTGGCGACGTTAACTCATCAAAACACATATGTATGTCAGCACCAATCGCGTGCTGTATCTCCATTGAGTTTTCCGGAGTTATAAACAACTTGCTACCATCAAAGTGTGACCTAAAATGAACACCTTCATCTGTTACCTTTGTAAGTTGATTTTTTGTATGGACCGCCTGTGACGCATCTCCTTTTATACTGTGACTGGTTGCATCAATCCCTTTTTTATAAGCCATCCCTAACGAAAACACCTGGAACCCGCCACTATCAGAGAAGATTGGTTTATCCCAATTCATAAATCTATGAACCCCGCCAGAACGTTGGATAATATCAGCACCTGGCCGAAGCATTAGATGATAGGCATTTACCAAAATCGATTGTCCGTCTAAATATGCAACCTGTTCCGGAGTTAAGGTTTTTACGGTAGCCTGAGTGCCACCGACAATAAAAGCCGGTGTTTTAATTTCACCATGTGGTGTCTTAATAATACCCGTACGCGCCATTGTTCCGTCAAGTTTGGATGTAATAGAAAATACAAGTAAACTTTTCATCCTACTATAATATCAACATTGAATCGCCATAGCTAAAAAACGAATAATTTTCGGCTATTGCATGCTTATAGGCAGGCAATAACCTATCCCAACCCGCAAATGCAGCTGTCAACATTAATACTGTGCTTTTTGGTGCATGAAAATTTGTTATTAAACAGTCGACCATTTGAAATTTATAACCGGGGAAAATGAATATATCCGCTTCGCCAGAAATATCTGCTGACGTTTTTTTAAGTGATTCGTTTGCATATTCAAGAGTTCGAGCAACCGTAGTCCCAAGTGCTATCACTTTTTTACCATCCAACTTCGCTTTTTTTATTACTTCTGTTGTGTCTTTTGCTATTTGAAAATACTCCTGATGCATATGATGATCCTCAACGTTTTTTGAGCGAATTGGTAAAAAGGTCCCTAAACCTACATGGAGAGTTAAATATACGATCTCTACTCCTTTATTCCGCAATGTTGTTAATATTTCATCGGTCATATTTAGACTTGCAGTTGGTGCTGCTACCGAACCTTTCTGTTTGGCCCAAATCGTCTGATAACGTTCGACATCGTTTTGATTTGCCTCACGTTTCATATATGGAGGCAATGGAACACCTCCATATTGTTCAGCAACTTCTAGCATGTCATGGTCGCACCGTACTGTAGCTACCCCATCCCCTAAAACCTGTTCCACAAACATTTTATTATCACCAACAAATAGTTCGTCGCCTTTAGTTAGCTTTCGACGATATAATACGCTGTGACGATGCCAATCACTATCAAAACTGTGCTTTTCGAGTATTAAAATCTCATGTTGTTTGCCGTTTTTATCATTAGCCATTAGCCTGGCTTTAATGACTTTTGTATCATTTAAAACAAGTACGTCTCCTGTATGAAAATATTCAGAAATATTTGTGTATTTACTATCAATTATTTCGCCATTACCTTTGTTCAGCACAAGTAAACGCGAAGATCCGCGTGTTTTTGGTGGGTTATTTGCGATTAATGACTGTGGCAGTACGTAATTGTAGTCAGAAATTTTCATTTACTTCTACGAAGAGGTGCTGTTTGGAATTGATATAAATTTTGTAACTTTGCCGTTTTTTTCAATTGAATTTAGTGAATTTGTAAATGCCGTCATAGGAACATTAATATATTCATAGTTTACCTGGCTGCTATTACTATCTAGTAATCTGATTGCGTAATAACCTTCACCGGTTGTAGATTTTATTACTGGCGATATTTCTGATTTTTTAAGCTTTGAAGCCTGCAGGGCCAGCCCGCCATCCTGGTTTGTTTTTGGGACCCAACCCGACAATCCGAACGATGTTTTCGTTCCAGACGATTTAGAAATAGAGGCGGACATTTCTTTAAAGCCAGATTCAGGACTTTTTATTAAGGCTGATTTGACGATATCAGCAGTTTTTAACGCATTTTTATCCATAGCGTAGGAAACTTTTTGGCGAAGTAGTTCTTTGCCAACCATATAGCGATATTCGTCTGGTGTCCAGCCATAATAATCTAATATTACCGCATTGTTTGTTTGTTCAGATATTTCACCGGCACTGGACTGACGAAGGTCTTTCAGATATGCATCTAGTTCAGAAGCGCTAATGGATACTGAATATTTACTGGCTAGTTTTGCAGCATAGGCATTATCAAGAACGTATTCCATGGACTTTTGTTTTACATATTCGACTTGCCTTTTACCGTCGTCGGTTTTAATATTTATTTGCTCTTTTCGTTCCAGATAATGAATAGAGCTGAGGTACTTCATCAAATAATCACTGTAAAGAACTGGCTGTCCGTCAATATATGCGATTGGAACAGGTATAACTTTTGTTACATGGTACATAAATTGACTTGTGTTTTGGGCTGGATAAAGTTGCCACCACCCAACAACTAAGGCTATGACTATCGCAGTGGTGCTGATAAGAATCGCATTAATGACCAATTTATGACGTGCATATTGGATCGGATATTTAAATTTACGACCACCCGCCAAAATATGTTCTCGGTGTTGTTCGATTGTTTCACTTGTAATGCGGGTCGGCAAAGGCTCTTGGTCCTTCTTTCGAATTTTATTAATTAATTTCTTCATAATCTCCTTGCTTATCGGCCACGTCGTTTACCGCACTTTGCAATTTATTGTAAATCTTGACCGGGTGTTCGACATGATGAATTACTAAATCACCCACGAATGTATGAATAACCAGGGTCCCAAAATGAAAAATATCACCACTAAACCCCGGTATATTATAGCTTATGCTCTGAATCTTGGATAGTTTTAGATCAATTACATCCTTTTTGAAAAAACCCCCTTGCGTAACCTGTCTGATTCGCTGATCCGTAACGATATAGATCGAGTAGTACCACAAAATAAAATGATACATGAATAACAATAAACCGATTGCAAACCCGATAAGAGGCAAAAAGAACAAATATAAGTTATCTGACCAAATCAGCGGAGGAATGGCCAGTACAGCAAGAGGAACGACTAATAGATAAAAACCTTTGCGCATAGCAATCATGTGCCGTCGGAAAATGAACAGCAGGTTCTCGTTTTCCCGCTGACCGTCAAAACTAAGTTGTGGTTTTTGATCACTTGCTTCCTTTGACATATAGATATTATACTACGGAAATCATAATGGTTATATTGAGGCAGTCTTGCGGTCGTTACACTCCCTATTTCCGCTCGGTCACAAAAATGAGCAAGCTAATTTTTGCCTCCTGTCGCTTTATGAACCTTGACGGTTCAAATTCGCTTTACGAATTACCCACATTAAAATATACCTGTTCAAAAACAGGTATATTTTAATGTGGTACCCCGGGCAGGAGTTGGTCACATTCCGCGACCCCGCGAGTCAGTAAAATGAGCAAAGCTCATTTGTGACATCGCCTTGCGACCCGCAGACTTGCGGGTCTCACCTACAACCTTCAAAGGTTGACAGTGTTCAACTAGCACAAAAGACCATAAGATAAGACCCGTCTATTGATGGGTCTTATCATATGGTACCCCGGGCAGGAGTTGAACCTACAACCTTATCCTTAGGACGGATCTGCTCTATCCAGTTGAGCTACCGAGGCTCACCTTCATTATACGGGAATTGATATCGTTTACTACTTTTTATGAACTCGTCCTCTCACTACAGTCTCGTGAACAGTTTGATAATTATCATATATCTCTGAATCATCAAACCACAAGGTCACTTCTTTTGTGGCCTCCTCGACGTTTCCAGAAGCGTGAACGATATTTGGCAGTGAGGCTCCCATAGGATTGGTATATTCTCGAGTAACGTGAGTATAGTCGCCCCTTATTGTTCCCGGTAGTGAGTCTTTGGGGTCTGTAGTTCCAACCAGTTTTCGCACATAGGCTACAGCCTCAACACCCTCAAACACCATAGCAATTACTGGGGTTTCACTCATGGCCGCAACTGTAATATTAAAAATGTCCTCTCCCCACCTGGTAATCATATTGCTGATGCCCTCATAGTGTTCGTGGAAGTGCTTTTTATTAGGAGCAACCATTTTTATTGCAACGATTTTTAGGCCTGCACGTTCAAACCTTGTTATTACTTCACCAACTAAGCCACGTTGCATTGCATCGGGTTTCATCACAACTAAAGTTTTTTCAATTTCCGCCATTTTCACTCCTTTTTAATCTGTTTAATTCTCCCCGATTATAACAAAAAATCAACTTATGAGCTATGCTTGTAATATGTATATGTCGGAATTAATTCTAGATTATATAGAACACCTTGAAGTTGAAGGTGGTCGTTCAGCTCATACTGCTGAAAATTATACATTATATTTAGAGCGCTTTATTGAGTTTACCAATGATATCATTGTAGATAAGATAACATCTGAAATTATTAGAAAATATAGGCTATGGTTGAATCGTTATAAAAATAACAATGGCGATGAATTATCAACAATCACGCAAAGCTACCACCTGATAGCCCTGCGCGGGTTTTTAAATTATTTGTCAAAACGCGATATTGCCAGTCTATCCCCCGAAAAAATTGAACTGCCAAAAGTATCACGCCGCCAAGTTACTTTTCTGAGTTTTGATGAAGTTGAACAAATACTAGAACAGATTAAAACTGATTCGACCACTGGCCTTCGCGACCGCGCTATTGTTGAACTACTTTTTTCCAGCGGACTACGTATTTCCGAACTTGTTAACTTGAACCGCGACCACATCAACACTAAAAGGCATGAGTTCACAGTCCGGGGGAAAGGACAAAAGGACCGCCCTGTGTTTATCAGCGAAAATGCCAGCCTACATATTAATAACTACCTGAAAACTCGCGCTGATTCATTGCCGCCTCTATTTATCAGCTACAGTCGGAACAACGAAACGACAAATAGTGGTGATTACAGGCGTCTAGGCGCCCGGAGTATTCAGCGGATAATTAACAAATATACTCGCCTAGCAGGGATTACCAAGCATGTTAGCCCGCACACAATGAGGCACAGTTTTGCAACTGACCTACTAATGAATGGGGCTGATATTCGAAGTGTTCAAGCAATGTTGGGGCACAGTAGCATCAGTACAACTCAGGTATATACACACGTTACAGACCAACACCTACATGAAGTGTATGAAAAGTTTCATAGCGACAAGTAACAATAGTATGATAATCTATGGTGTGCACTGATCAGAATTAGATACGTATTGTGCAGGATCGTTAGTTACCATAAAGTTTTTGCATAAATTCCCATTAGTATCGATTTCAGCTTGCGGGTATGGGAAATCGTTGCTTAGTTTTACTCTAACCTGAACTCGTCTAAACCTATCATCTGCACGACCGGTTGAATCTATTGATGGCAAGACACCATTAAAATTAACTGGGATTGCGCCATTAAAAAGCGTGACTCTATAATGCGCTCCATTATATAACGACATTATACGCAAAAACGCTGTGCGATCACCGCCATTAATTTGTGTAGGCAATTTCAAGTCAGTTGTGCATGCATATCCGCCCAAAACAACACTGTTAGAGCATTTTACTATGACGGGAGAACCTGGCGAGGCTGGGTTTACATCTCTTCGGGCATCTGTCGCAAAATTGGCATTAGGCGAGCCTACACCTGAAGGGTATAGGAATAAAGTGTTTGCGTTGCTATTGCCACTGACGTCTGCGTTGTTAAAATCGTTAAGGTTAAACCCATTTGAACTGAATTGAATCAATTGTGTGCGCATTATTGGGGGCGTATTAAGAGCCCAGGAATTTACCGATAGTAGAGGTGCATTTCCAGATGAATCTAGTTTTACTTGTTTATTGAACGAAGCACCGATATCATCTGATCTGAACCACTGAAGGCGTACCGTGTCAAATGGGCCTACGGCTTTTAAAGGTATAATTTCAGATTCATCCTTGGATAAAGAACCTGGGTAGTCAACCGTATCTGTATTTATCAAGACACAGGTGTAATATTGGTTAAGAGCACCGCTATCACCAGTAGTTTGGACTGAAATTTCGTTATTTATTTTTTTCGTCTGGACGTCAGTTAATTCCAGCACCGCCTCATTACAGGTTGCCGAATTTATTTTTGAGTCGGCAACGCAGGTAGTGGCATCGTTATTGCACATGGTTTGGTAGCGAAGCAACGCACGTTTCCCGTCCTCTACTCCGGCATGAGCCGAGTCAAGGGCACTTAGCGACAAATCAGCGGCGGTTGCCTGTTGTTGGTTTTGAATCATTATACGGATAAAACCAACAGTGACGATTGTAATAAGAAGAGCGGCAAAAATAACAACAAAAAGAGATACTGCTCCTTTTTGTCTTTGCCTAACAATATCCTTCATTTTTCATTTCTCCTTTCGTCGAACGACGAATTATTTATCCATTTTTCCTGCTCGAGCTACAATATCAAACTGATTGACGGCACAATAGGATGGGTCTGCATTAAGCTGATCTGCAGTAAGACATTTCGTATTCGCACGACCGCCCGCTGCCGAAAGAGCATTTTGGTCGTTTGTACCTAGTAGAAAACTAATATAATACAGTCGCTGACCAGTTAGACTGTCGTATGCATTGATTGGATCTGAGGTTATCGAAAAACTATGAATTGTCAGGTCATTTTGACCCACGTCTAGCAATTCAGTTGAACCTGATGTCTGGACTGTACTGAGTGGGCTTGTACAATAACTACCATCCGGGTTAAGCGCCTTTACAAAGTTAATTGTATCAGTTGATCCCGAGTATTTATTTATGTTAGGAGGTGCAGATTTAATTGCATCTCCATAATTCCATATATAGCTGTACTGTCCCAGGCACAGCCGTCCTCCCCAAGCTTGGTTGACATAGTGTGTAGGGCTAGTGTCGAACTGCGGACTTCCGTCTATATCCCGTTGTATCTGGTTGGCAAGTGCACTACCGGCAGTATTAACATTCTTGTATGTAATACCGCTGTTATATATGTTGCCTATTTGTATTACTGTCATTGCGATCGCCAATAGTAGCGCGGACACAAACCCCATTGCTAGCATCAGCTCGATTAAGGTGAAGCCTTTTTTTCTAGATTGGTTCATACAGCCTCACAATTGTCCCTAATGTTACGGGAGCAGACTGACCGGGACTGTCCCAGCAAGCACGAATATGAAAATCGATGTATCCCGCATGATCCTGATTATTCCCGACGACATTTACCCGAACGGCTTCTACCCATATGCCATAAGCATTTACGACTTGATTTCCGGCGTTATAGCGAACTTGTGAGTAAGTTGCGGCGGGTTTATATTTTCCCGTTGCAGACACAAACTGCGCTGTTTTCGTATCCAATATAAAGCTATTGTTCGGAAGTGTGGATGCAGTCGGACAACTTGTAACAGCACCAAATGCAGACACACTGGCATTTCCAGCAGCGTCAATTTGTTGCCATTGAGCTCCTTGTAAGCTGGTCGGGGAGGCTATGAAAGAGGAGTTAAGAAATCGAAGGGTTTCGGCTTGAGCGTTCATTTCTTGACGGACTAACGTTATTTCAAGTGCCCGCTGAGAAGTCGCGGTTCCCTGGTTCATAATTGATAACGAGCCGACTGCCACAAGGCTGAAAATAGCAACCGCAAACAGAACTTCTATCAGCGTATCTCCTTTATTAAAACGACTCTGTGGTTTTAACATCCGCTACTTTCCCCTTTTGTCTCTACTCCACTTGCGCTAGTGGAGTCCTTCTCTACGAAAACACCCATTTTAGGACCCGTAAATAGGCCGTTGGAGTCTATACAAAGTGTAATCGGTGTGGTTAATGCTGTTGGTGGAGTTGGTGGAGCCGGAGTTTTTAATAGATCAGAAATATTTCCGGCATTGGTGGTTAAGGAGTCATCAATGAAAGTCAAAATAGCGCCACTTGTTGGTGAACGAAGAATCAACATAGAAAATGGTTGGGGGTTATTGCCACCCAATTTCGTAATTGATGCTCCCCACTCAACTTCATATGAAGTATTGTTTACAGCAACCGTTTTGATACTATAAATCTGCAATGCCGAAACATCATCGACTGGGATGGTTGTACCCGATGGAATATAGCCAATAACATCATTTGTAGTTAGCGTCATTCCGTCAGTAGTCGTTATATACCGACCTAAAATAACACAATCAGATTGCCCCCTGTTGCTTGTAGCGCCATTGCAACTATTCGATAAGCTATCATTACTGACGTTTGATACCTCTGAATATTGCTGTTGTAGGAAAGATTGAAGCGACACCACACTATCGTGGTATCTTTGGGTGTTTATAGAAGTACCGGTGCCAACAAGAACCCCCATAATTAATAGTGCTGAGATTCCTAAAAAAAGCATCGTTTCAACAATAGTAAAACCGTTTATTTTTACAGGCTTCATTTGTTCATAATTATAACATAAGCATGTAGGAGTAAATATCCCTAAAATATCAGATGTTGGTACCAGTTAATTATATTGTTGCCAAATAGTCCTGCAACAATGAATCCGGCGATTAAAAGCGGTCCGAATGGCACATGTGAGTCCCCTTTTAGTTTTTTCATGATCAATCCGGGAATAACTATCAGGCTGCCTATTAAATTAGCTGAGAATAACGCAATAAACGCCAATTTCCAGTCCGCCAGCAACAAAGCTAGGCCTAAACATAATTTCACGTCTCCAAAGCCAATCCATAACCCTTTTGATACAACATAGATAACCCAATATAAGCCACTCAGGACAGCTACAGCGCCAACTATGCTCACCAACGCAGCAGTTCGATCTGTTACCCCGATAACTACCAGTGTTGCACTTATGGCGCCCAGAATAATAACTAAGTAGTTAATTGTATCAGGCAAAATTGACCATTTTTTGTCATAACCGAACAGAATCGCCAAACCGACGCCAGATAGCAACCAAATTAGTAATCTGGTGATTTCTAGACTGGTGTATAAAGGATACGGCCAAAAAGCATATGAAAATACAAAAAAAGCAGCAACACCGATTTCCATCAGTGGTTCAAAATTGCCAATTGATTTGCGACACTTACGACACCTACCCCCTAATACAGCCCAACTTATCAAAGGTACCAGATCGTACCACTTGAGTTTATACCCGCAACTTAAACATACCGAATGATCGCTTAACAATGATCTATTCAATTTTTTTAATTTGTCATATTCTTTTTGATTAACTTTTTCTCCATCACCTTTTTCATCGGCTAATTGGCGAGCTCGCAAGCGCCAAACCGTTGCACCGGCAAAACTACCCAGGCAAAGACCGCCTAGTGTCAATGCAAAATAAATAATAATTTTTTCCATTAGCACTATCATACCGCAGTTACCACGAAAAAGAAAAACCTCGACATTGCATCGAGGTTTTCATGAAAGACTAAGGTAATCTAGTTATTCTGGCAGACAAACCCACCACCCTCGAGATACATTCGAAAGGCAACTTTCCTCGTACCTGCAGTAGCAATGTCGGCACTGCTATTCCCGCAAACAGCACTAGTATGATAATAAACCACATTTTGGTTTGCGTTTGCACCACTTGAGGTAAAAGACCCAGCTAGGGTGTCGGGAACGGCCCCCGCGCGTGCTGTAAATTGATACGTCGTTTGTGCGGCACCTTGAGATGCGTTTGCTCCTGATGGGTCAATAAAACTATCACCGCCCGTAGTCAAGTACGTACCAGTTAACCCAGTAGCTCCGTTCCAAACGGTGGGCAAAGCTCCTCTATTTGCAGTTGTATAGCTATTTAAAGCATTAATAACACGACTTAAATCATTCTTGCGCTGAGTATCACGTTGGCTGCGCTGTAATGCAGGCAATGCGATAAATACCATCAAAAATATTAATGCAGCGATTGCCAACACCAATACGACTTCAATAATCGTAAATCCTTTTTCTTTTTGATTGATCTTCATAACAATTTTTCCACCTTTCTTATGAATGGATTACTGCTAAGCGTCCACACGCTTATGCTTAAATTTATATTACATTACAAATCATATAATGTCTATACGTGAATATTATTTACCAAACTATATATCGGCAGCAATATGGCCGCGACCATACTCCCCGCTACAACCGCCAATACAACCATCAAAACCGGTTCAATAGCTGTAGAGATTGTTTTGATTTGTTCGTCAAGCTCGTCTTCATATACTTTGGCTACTTTACCCATCATTTCATCAATTCGACCAGATTGTTCGCCAATTTTAATCATCTGTGGCACAAGTGGTAATATGTAATCTTCTGGCTGGAGTGAGTCAGAAAGCGCCTTTCCGCCTTTCACCTTATCAGCAGCCCTTAAAATACTACCCCCAATAATTGAATTATTGACAGCTTTGGCAGTAAGATTCAACATATCCAACATACTGACGCCGGTGTTAAGTAGGGTTTGACCAGTACGAGCAAAACGGGCCATGTACAATTTTCTGAACATCTGTCCGAAAACTGGCACATTTAGCTTCATCGTGTCCTTAGCCTTTACACCCGAGTCCGTTCTAAGATATTGCAACAGGAAATATACCCCAATACCAACAACTATAGTTATTAGCCACCAGAAGTGTATGAAAATGTCGGCTGCGCCAACCATGATTTGTGTAATAAATGGAAGTGTTTGTTTTAAATCTTTGTAGAGTTTTTCAACCTGCGGCACGACAGTAAACATCATAAAGCCCATTACACCGAAAATTACAACCAAAACAATAATTGGATAGGTTAATGCACCTTTAATTTTACTCATAATTGCAGCGTCTTTTTCTTGTTGATCAGCGATTCGTAGTAATGATTCATCGAGTGTTCCTGATAATTCGCCCGCTCCAACGAGAGCCAAGAACACGGCGTCAAACACCTCAGGATGTTTTGCGAAAGATTCGGATAACGATTTACCGCCCTCAACTGATGCTGTTATTTCACCAATAATATTTTGAAGTTTTTTATTCTGAGTTTGTTCTTGTGCTGTATGTAAACTTTGAGCTAATGGAAGACCCGCCCCAATTAATGTTGCTAATTGACGAGAAAAGACAACTTTGTCTTTGGTTGTTATGCGTCCGGTTAGTTTTGCAATCGGATTATCATATTCGTTTTGCTCTTTGATATTTAATGGAGTAAACCCTTGATCGATTAATAAACGAGCTGCTGCTCCCTCGGTGTCGGCTTGGACGACGGCTTTTGATATTTTGCCGGTTGCCTGATCACGCGCCTCGTAGGTAAACTTCTTCATCCTAGCCTCTCATCAACCTTTCAAACTCAACTAGATCAACTGCAACCGCATAGGCATTATCGTATGTTACCGTTCCGTTTTGGACTAATCCGACTAGCGTCCTATCCATTGTTTGCATGCCTTGGTCGGCCCCTGTTTGAATAACCGCATCCAATTGATGGGCCTTGCCTTCACGAATAATATTTCTTACTGCCGGGTTCGTAACCAATATTTCGGCTGCTGCTACTCGACCACCACCAATAGCTGGTATTAAACGCTGTGAACAAATAGCCATCAGTATATTTGAAAGTTGAGCGCGAATTTGTGGTTGCTGATGTGGTGGAAAGACATCAATCATACGATCAATTGACTGTGATGCGCTGTTAGTATGCAAAGTCGCAAACACTAAGTGACCAGTTTCAGCAATGGTAATGGCTGCACTAATAGTTTC
The DNA here is from genome assembly GCA_043724245.1 of bacterium. Classification (GTDB taxonomy): domain Bacteria; phylum Patescibacteriota; class Saccharimonadia; order Saccharimonadales; family Saccharimonadaceae; genus UBA1547. The sequence continues at coordinate 357 of JAYSMZ010000028.1, read as the reverse complement.
AAGATCGCGCATCTCACCGATTAGCACCACGTCTGGGTCTTGGCGAAGGCTTGATCGAAGTGCTGCACTAAAACTATAGGTGTCATAGTGGACCTCTCGTTGAACAACAGCTGATTTTTTTGATTTATGTGTAAATTCGATAGGATCCTCGATTGTAATAATATGGTGCGACCGTTCACTGTTAATCTTGTCAACCAGAGCCGCTAGAGTCGTTGATTTACCACTGCCAGTAGGTCCGGTAATTAAAACGAGCCCGCGTGGATAATTGGCAAAGCCCATAACAACGTTTGGCAAACCCAATTCAGTAACTGTTTTAATTTCATTAGGAATCAGACGAAGTGCAGCCGCCAGGTTGCC
>JAYSMZ010000027.1:0-12661 GCA_043724245.1 bacterium | reverse complement strand
GCACCTTTGGCTTGTAATACAGCACCGATACTTGCCGCGGTGACGCCCTTTCCTACCCCCGATAAAACACCTCCTGTTACAAAAATGTATTTTTGTTTTTTGCCCATGTTTGTTTGCATCTCCATGGGATTTCATTATAACACGACAAAAAGCTTATACGCTAGATATAGTGTATAGTGTTGTTTATTCTACGCTATTTTATTAGAATTTTTAAGGCTTCATAAACAAGAAATGCCGGCCAAACCAAAGCTTGGAAAAACCCCAACACCCCTGCCCAAAACGTTGTAGCGTGTCCAATGAAAAAGATTAATGCGCCGATAAAACCTAGTCCGTAGACTGCATTGCCTGCCCCACCGCCACCGCGCCTACAACCATTGTGGTGATGTTTATGTCGCCATCGTCGCCATTGATAATAGTTGTCGTAATCCTTTTCGTCTTCTGAATCCTTATCTTTCGTGTCTTTCATTCTTACCTCCAATCTAATTTTACCACTATGATTGACTGTTTTGAATGAAAATAAATCTATATATTTCTAACCTAAAAATTAAGATAGTCTGATTCTGGTGTAGTGGCTCGCAATCCACCACTATTACCACTTTGGTAGGTTGGAGTTGATTGAGAGATGGCGTCGTCAGGGTCCCTAACGGCATCTAAACTTGAGGTTGTTTGTCCAACTGACTCTTTTTCGTCATCAACATGAACATCCGGTCCGAAATTTCCCTCTGATAACAAGTCTGCTCTGTCTGCTGTTACAGCTTTTTTTTCTTGTACAGTTCTTCGTAATCCCTCAAGAACTCTTTTTGTAAGCCCCGGATCTACATTAGCTGTTGTCGTTTCTAGTCCGGCAGGTTTTGGAGCTCTATCACCCTCGTCTGTTGGACCTAAATCATTTCCATCGGGATTTATTCGGATTTTTTCTGTCCTTTTTGGCTCAATTAATATACCGTTCAGTTCGTCAGGAGTAAGTATACGTTCGGCTGGAACGCTCCCATCCGTGTGAAGTTGAACAGGTCTTTGCAAAACAAAACGACGCTCACCTGTTGCTCGAGTTGTTTCATCTGACTGGTCATCCATTTCTCCGACCGGATCAGAATCACCCTCTACTTCTTGAAGGGGTGCTAAAGCCTGTTCAACCAATTCATCTGGGGTAACAGTTGTGGCATCTTGTGACCTCTCTGTTGCTGAGCCAGATGGTTGTAAACCGGCAGCAGCCCTTTCTTCAATAGGTCGAAAAAGCTCATCGGCTTCTTGTCTATAACGGGCTTCTTCTTCCGGCGTAAGTTCTGGTGATTGTTTGATTGGCTGTTTGTCCATAGTATATGTGTATATTGTTTATTTATCTCGTCCCAATTATAGCATAAGCGTTAATTATTGTCAATCATGGACCTTTTGCCCAGCATCAGGGTTATCAAAGATTGCTTCTACTGCTTGTTCGACTCTGTTGACATATTGTTTTTCTAATTGTTGGTAGTGTCTTTCGGGGTTTCTGTTTTTTGGGCATTTTTTACATGTCAAATCAATATCTGCATAGACAATTCCGCTAGCTTGCATCCGTCCCAAAACAAAATCTCTACTAACTAATTCCCCACTACCAATACCATCTAACACACTACGATCTATTTTTTCTACTTTTTCGCTTTTTTTACACATTAATAAACCGGATTTCGTGCCGTCGTTTGTCAATATCCCCAATACGAACCCAGGGTGTAATAGTTCTTGCTGCATGAAAAACTCAATAATATCAAGAGTTGGCCTTCGAATATCTGTAGCTGAAAAACCCCGATAATCCAGCTTCCCCATTGGAAGGCCCAGAATACATGCACAAACGTCCGTTTTGGGGACTAACATACCTAAGCTCTCGTCCTGTTCGTATAATAGCGTTTGCATTTTTGGACTATCATCACGCAATAAATCGTCGATTTTTATTTCCTCACGCCAGACACACTTTGTCGGATCCTCGCCAAACCTGCAAACATACTCCGGATCAGCTAAAATCGGATCACTAATCTGAATTTTTCCATGCCTATTATATAGTGCAAACGCGTTAGCTTTACCTGTTTCCCTCATATTGACACTGCACATTGTTAGTGTGTCTTTACAAGCTTCACTGTTAAAGGCTAATTTAAGTTGTTCCTTTAAAACATCTGAATGGTCACAAAGAACCTCTGGTTGCAATGTGGTATCCAGTACGGTTTCAGCCTCCAGGTTCTCCATTTTTGTCTGAGTTTGCATTTTTTTGTAACCTAAACATTGTTGTATACCTGTTATGATTAGATGTCAAGAAAATCGGATATTCTTATAAATTTTAAGAGAGGGTGGTAGGACGCTGATGCGACCTACCACCCTAATCTACGCGGATTTGCCGGACTAGAAGTCCAGCACGGCTTCCCTAACCCAGAGCTTCGTCAAGACGAAATGCTCGGTACCGGGCTGACGGACAAGTGCCTCATGGCACCAGCTGTTCGGCTTCGGCGATCTGAGGATAATGATCCTCAAATCCTTGAAGCGCCTTGCCAGGTAGTCGCGGACGCGGTTGTGGATGCGACCGCAGCCCCGACCGTAGCGCTTGTACGCAACGTACATCTTGTAGCCCCTTCGGACCACTGACACCTCGTCTGCGCCCCATCCCTTGATCTTCTCTTCGATCTCCTTGTAGCTCGGACCCGCAGGAGCCTCCAAGTTGTTGCCTCCGATTAGATGATTGCACTAGATACGTCGTTTTCCTGGTTTTGCCAGCACTTGCCTCTTCGCAACCGTCAAATCATCCTGACTCTTCTAAATTCAATCACCCCCCTAGGTTGTTGACCAGATCAATTAACGGTTTACGTAGATTAATTATGATTATACGACTTTTTTACAATAATACTATTTTCGTGTTATGAATTTCATTGAAACCGAATTGACATGTTATGCTGTGAGTTAACTGATAACTGCAAGCGTGTATAGGCCAATAAGTGTATACAGACCAAGCCAGCCAACACTGTAAATCGCTGCCTTTATAGCTGCTATTTTTCTGTTATCAAAGAATAGGTAGAGTGGTTCTCCAAATACTGCCCCGCCAACAACAGCTACCGACAGGCAAAATAACATCAAAAATACAAATGGCCCAATTATTGTGTCGTTTAAATTACCAAACCATTGGTTACCGTTTTGCATGATTTGTGACACTATAAATATATATAGGGTTGCGAACAATGTGTTTCGAAACGTTCTAAATAATAGTTGGTTATCCATACTAATAATTATACCAAGTAATTAGTTTCTAATTGGAATTTGGCTTTCATAAAACCTTTTTTTAATAATTTCTGCAAATAACAAATAGGTTGCAACTATACAGACCAGAACAAAAATTTGAATAAATGAAAGTTGGCCGAATCGGAATATTAGACGAAGTGGTGTAATAATTATAACGAATGCAGCAAATGCAACAAGTAAAGTACTGATGACAAGCGCTAGTGCTGGTTTACTTTGTTTGAAAGGAATTAATTTAGTTCGAATAACGTAAATGACGAAAATCTGGGTTAAGATTGATTCCAGAAACCAACCGGCCTGAAAAACAGATTGGTCAGCTCGAAAAACCAGCATTAACATACCAAAAGTAATAAAGTCAAATGCAGAGCTTAGCAGTCCATACGACCACATGAAACGCTTGATTTCACTCAGACTTAGGGTATGTGGTTGTTGTATCTCGGACTCATCAACATTATCTAAGGGTATAGCAAATTGAGAAGAATCGTACAGCAAATTATTCAATAGAATTTGCGTTGCTAACATAGGCAAAAATGGTAAAAACAACGATGCCCCAGCCATTGAAAACATGTTTCCAAAATTCGAACTCAGACTCATCCGCAAATATTTCATGGTATTAGAAAAGGTTTTTCGGCCCTCAACTACCCCATTAACCAGTTCATGCAAATTTTTCCGTAGCAAAATAAAGTCTGCTGCATCTTTGGCTACATCAACCGCGTTATTAACAGATACACTGACATCTGCCGCCCTCAAACTTGGCGCATCGTTGATTCCGTCGCCCATATACCCGACAATATGGCCGTTAGCTTGCAACGCTTGAATAATTTTCATTTTTTGCTCTGGATTGACGCGCGCAAAAATATTATTCTTTTCTGCGGCGGCATTAAATTCTGCCGTAGACATTTTATCAAGTTCGTCACCATCCAATATGCCTTCGATTTGTAGACCTATATCATTTGCAATTTTCTCAGTTACATAGCCATTGTCACCAGTAATAATTTTTGTCTCGATACCCATACCCTTCATACGCTCCAGTGTCTCGGAAACAGATAATTTTGCTGGGTCAAGAAAAGCTAAAAACCCATAAAATGTCAGGTTTTTTTCGTCATTTTGTTCATACCGTTTTTCAACGCCGATTTCCTTTGAAGCAACTGCCAAAACCCGGAAACCCTTGCGACTTAGGTCATCGTAAGTCTGTTGGATAATTAAGCTTAGTTCACCGCCAAGATGTTGTTTCTTTTGGCCGTATGTTTTTGAAATTTTGATTATTTCTTCCGGAGCCCCCTCGACAATCAAAAACCGTTGTTTGTTGTTGGTGTGATGAACAACAACGGCTTCGCGTTTACGCTCAAAATCAAATGGAATCTCGTCGATTTTTTGATACATTGATATATCAACTCCCTTATGGGCTTTGACCGCTGAATCAAGAGGATTACTGAAGCTGGTCGAAAACGCACTGGCAAGATATCCAAGTTCCAAAACATCATCAGAATTATCATTTTTTCCATCGACATATTTAACCAATTTAATTTCATTTTCCGTTAAAGTACCGGTTTTATCAGTACAAAGAACATTCATACTCCCAAAATTTTGAACGGCCGAAAGTTGTTTTACGATAACGCCTTCTTTGGCCATTTTTAGCGATCCTTTTGAAAGGTTTAGGGTAATAATAAGTGGCAAAAGTTCCGGCGTCAGTCCCACCGCCAAAGCTAGACTAAATAAAATTGATTCCAATAAGTTGCGGTGAAACAGTACATTAACCAGTAAAACAAAAAGGACCAAAAAGACAGTCATTTTGATAATAAGAATACTGAAATCTTTGATTTCTTTTTCGAATTCAGTGACTCTATGAACCGATTGTAAGGCCTCGGCGATATGCGCGAACTTGGTCGACCGACCAATTTTCGTCACCTTCATTACCCCGGAGCCACTTATTACACCGCTTCCCATGTAAACTTCCGAGTCAATTGGTTTTCCCTGAGGAAAAGATTCGCCAGTTAGGGCCGCCTCATTAGTCGACAGGTCTTTGCCGTCTACGATTACGCCGTCAGCCGGAACCACCTTGCCAGCTGACAACATGACTATGTCTCCAGGCACTAGTTCGCTAACCGCTACCAGATGTACCTCGCCCTCACGGACGACCTGGACTTTAACTCGAACCTTGTCTTTTAAAGCTTCGGCAGCATTTTGAGAACGATATGTGTTCAGAAAGTCCAGCCCGACACTCAGACCAACAATAATTATTATTATAAAAAAGCTGGCTTTATCACCGAAAAAGAACGACAATGACGCTGCCAGCAACAAAATCAGGACTAATGGATTTTTAAACCTGGATAATAACGCCACCAAAGCCGCGTCTTTTTTAATATCATCGCGAAAGGTGTTTGGGCCGAACTGCTGCTGCAATTTTTTTACGCTTTTAAAAGACAATCCCTCAATCATAAACATATTATAGCAACATATAAGGGATTATTGATTTCTGGATCGTTTCAGACTGAAAATTGCCAAAATTGTAAAGATGACCGCAAAACCTGCCAGTATTAAGGCATGAGGCCACAAATGTTCCAATCCCCAACCGCGCAGCATAACATCCCGAAGCGCATCAATCCCCCACGTTGGTGGCAATAAATACGAAAATGGTTGTAACCAAAGAGGTAGACTTTTTACTGCAACGAAAATACCGGACAGCAAAAATATCGGAAAGATAATAAACGGTAAAAATTGGACAGCTTGGCTTTCCCGTTGAGCAGCTGCTGATATTAAAATCCCAATCGCTTGAGCATCAATTGCTACTAATATTACAAACAGCATTGCCAGCGCAATCGACCCAACGACCATGATGTTATATACCAAAAGTGCAACAGTTAGTATTAATGCGCCTTGAATTGCTGCAATAATCCCGAATGCTATTTCGTAACCTATGACAATTTCCGTTTCAGTTGCCGGCGTAACACGAAGTCTGTCAAAAGTTCCATTTACTCGTTCACCAACAAATGCCAACAAGGTTAAAAGTGTCGTAAATAACGTGATTGCGAACGCCATAATACCGGGCACAAAGAAGTCGATATATCGTGCATCTTTGGCTTTTTCAAAGGCATAGCTGACATCAATTGAAATGCCTGATTTGGAACCTTTTGATTTTGCTAAGTCCTGACTAGCCTGCGCAATTGATTGCGAAACAACAGATGATAATTGCTGGTTCGTCGTATCAAGAAATACGTTAATATGCGCCCCTTTTGCTGGAATGATTGTCGGTCTATTTGTTGTTACCGTGGTTTTTGTTGGTGATGAATCTGAAGAAAAACTTTTTGAAAAAATAATGGTCGCGATTTTATCACCGGACTTAACTTTTTCTTTTGAAGCATTTTCATTATTTGAAGTAGACATCGATAATATTTCATGATCCATTTTTTCAATATATTCCTTAGCAAGGGTGCCCTTGTCGTTATTTACTACAACAACCTGCAAATGTTTCGGAGAGGTCCCAAATGCAAAACCAAATACTAACATTGCCATAATCGGCGACATTAACATTAATATTAAAGTCCTTTTATCGTGTTTAATTGTCAAGAATTGTTTTTTGGTTATAGCAAGTGCCCTAGATAAGCTCATGTTGTTATCCTTTTTTTACGACTTGCTAAGGACAAAAATGCGTCTTCAAGGTTGTTTGTTTTCGTTTGTTCCAACAGTCCTTTTGGCGTCCCCTCGGCTATTAACCGTCCGTGATTAATCAAGCCAATCTTTTCACAACGCGTGGCTTCATCCATATAGTGCGTTGTTAGTAAAATAGTTGTTCCGTCAGCACGCATGTCATGAAATCTTTGCCAAAATGATACCCGCAGTTCAGGATCGACACCAACCGTCGGCTCATCCAAAACAAGCAGTTTTGGGTTTGGCAGCAAAGCAACAGCCAATGAGGTTCTGTGTTTCATGCCTCCAGATAAGTTTGAAACCATGGTATTTCTCCATTTCGAAAGTTCCACAAAATCTAATAAGTCTGCAATTCGATTATTTAATTTTGTTTTTGGGATAGAATACAGTCCTCCAAAAAATTCCAAATTTTCACATACTGTCAAATCCTGGTATAGCGCAGTTTCTTGAGGCATATAACCGATTAACGGTCTTACTGCTGAATCATAGGGACGGTGCCCTAAAACATGAACTTCGCCCTTAGAGACTCGTATCAATCCAGTAATAATTTTTATTGCGGTTGATTTTCCTGCTCCGTTTGGCCCAATTAGGCCATACAAGCCGCCCTGATCTATTGATAAACTAAGGTCATCAAGGGCTTTGAAACCATCAAACTCCTTCACTACCCCTTTTAATGTAACTGCTTTTCTGTTCATATCTTAATATTAGCACTTTGCAAAGAATGCCCCAATATTTAATTCTTAGCTGTATAATAGATGTTATTGAATAAGTAGGAGGTTAATTATATGGAAACACCAAAGAATATTTTGCGTGCGATTGCAGGTGAAAGTATGGCAAGAAATAAATACACATATTTTGCATCAGCAGCTAAAAAAGAAGGTTTTGAACAGATTTCGGCTATATTTACTGAAACGTCTGATAACGAAAAGGAACATGCCAAACGATTAATGAAGTTATTAAAAGGTGGTGAAACTTCAACACTGGAAAATTATGATTTCCCTACTGTCGGTACGACTTCTGAAAATCTTGCTGTTGCAGCAGCCGGTGAAAACTTTGAACACTCGACGATGTATCCCGAATTTACCAAAACCGCACGCGAAGAAGGTTTTGACGAGGCAGCAACTGTATTTAAGGAAATTGGCGAAGTCGAGTTGCAGCACGAGAAGCGCTATTTGAAACTGAAACAAAGCGTCGATTCCGGATTTGTGTTCAAGCGTGACGATAAAGTCTTTTGGAAATGTCGAAATTGTGGTTATGTTCACGAAGGCGCTGATGCTCCAGTAGAATGCCCAGCTTGCGCTCACGCACAATCATATTTCGAAATCCTTGCTGAAAATTATTAAAAAAATATTTGTTGTGTTTTTGTCATCACCCATAGGTGTCAAAAAGGTCCGTCCTTTTTTCCCTTTTTTCCTTTCTTTTTACTTTTACTTAATCGTCCGAATGTTATAGGATAAGGGCAGGTATTTAAAAATGAAAAATAAAAATATGAAAAAAAAGAATAAGACAAAAGCCAAAAGAAAAACGCCCAAATTTAGCAGGCGTACGCTTTTTCTTAGAAAGTTTCGCAGAACTCTAAAACTAATAACTAGGCAGCGCGTATATATTACCTTTGCTGTGTTGGCACTAATAATCGTTGCTTCGACTGCAGTTTATGCAATAAATAACCCAATCGATTTAATTACCCATAAGCCCAAATCATCATCTGAAACTAGTAAGTCAACTAATAGTAATAATATCACCTCAGATAAAACCGATAAAAACCCTAGTATTTCTACTCCGAATCCAGAACCCGCAAGCTGTTACCAGATAAATGTTGCGGCCGAAACTCAGTTCCTAAAAAGCACCGACATGTTGATTTTTCCACATTACGGCGATTCGAAGGTAGTTTTTGATGCTTATAACAATGGTTATCGTCAAGCCTATAACAACTATATCAGCACTGTAAAAACCCATAATTGTCCAATAACAATTGCTGATAAAGGTACAGTTCAGTACGGTTCTCCCAATTGTACTCAGGCTTATTCTGATAATCTTGTTGTGTTTCTCAGAAACCAAATTAATTCGTCAATCACCCTAGATATGGCTGAATACAAAAGATGGTTTATACCAGGCCTACCCAAAACCAACCAACAAATAGTCGCTGAGCAAAATTATATCCAAAATAAAAACAACGTCCGAGTCAGAGATTATGTTAATCAAATCAACGTCAGTCTTACGAATATTTTCTGCCCTTCGCTTAACCCTGATGACTTTTATACACATATGTTCTGATATTAGAAGAAATGAGTTTATTCTTGGCTTATTTATGTCACTAGCTGTAGTTAGTAAGTCTATGGTATATATTTTGATGTTATAATGTCCATAATGTCAAAAGGTGCAAATGAAACAAAATTGTACAAGAATATCCATGACTACCTCTATTACACTTGCAAACTTTATGCCGAAAACATCGTATTTATAGAAAAACAAAAATACCGGACCAAGGTTTGGAAATATAACGACCTCTTGAAAAAAGTTATCGAGGCCACCCACTATTTAGACAATAAACATCTAAAAAAGGGTGATAAAATCATTATCTGTGCACCGAACAGCCCCTATTGGGCATGTTTATTTTTTGCTTGTGCTATCAAAGGGATCATCGTCGTACCGCTTGATATGAACTCTTCATCAGATTTCATTAAAAAAACAATGCGATTAATCGAACCTAGATTTATTTTCTTTTCAAAATTTGCGCCGCAGGCCAAGGATATTTCGTCTAATAAAATATACGTCGAAGATTTTAAGTCCGATCTGACAACTGGCGTGAAGGCCAAGTTTACCCGTTCCGACAATGTAAAATCTAGCGACACACTTTTAATTGTATTCAGTTCGGGGAGTACCGGCGATCCAAAAGGTGTAGTGTTAACCCACAAGAACATCTGTGCGAATCTGCATTCACTGATGCAACATATGGTTATTTATCCAACTATGAGAACGGTCTCGATTGTTCCGCTTAGCCATATGTTGGAATTAACCTGCGGTCTGATAATGCTAATGTCCAAGGGTGCAAGTGTCGTGTACTTGCCTGCCGTCAAACCAAGAGCAATATCTGATGCTTTGCAACACGATGGCGTAAATACGATTGTAACCGTACCTGCGTTTTTGCAATTGTTCAAAAATTCTGTCATGCGCGGATTAGACCAAAAAGGTTTGACGAAAGTTTTTCAAAAATCACTCTCCCTTTCTAAACCATTGCCTAAATCAGTTAAACGAATCGTAACCCACATAGTCCGAACCAAAATCGGCAAAGACTTAAATGAAATGTACGTTGGCGGCGCCAGGATTGATGAAAGTCTGGAAACTTTCTGGAATTCATTGGGGATTTCAGTTTATCAAGGCTACGGACTGACCGAATCCTCACCGTTAGTAGCGGTGAACACACCAAAATTAAATAAATCATTCACAGTCGGTAAGGTCCTTCCTGGCGTGACCGTCAAATTAGCTGATGATGGCGAGGTAATAGTAAAAGGCGGAAATGTCAGTAGTGGCTATTATAATAATCCCAAGGCAACCGCCGAAACATTCAAAAACGGCTGGTTAATGACGGGTGATGTTGGAAAATTGGATGAAAACGGCTATTTAAGTATTATCGGCCGGAAAAAAAGTATGATTATTGGCTCCTCGGGTATGAACGTTTACCCTGAAGATATCGAAAGGACCCTGCGCGAATATAATGATATCAAAGAAGCTGTCGTTTTGGGAATCGAAAAGGGAACGGATATTATTATCACCGCAGTTGTAATGTTAAATAATGATAAAACTACTGCCAAAGATATAATCGTAAGGACCAACGAACATCTAGAGCCACATCAACGCATCCAAGCAGTAGTAGTTTGGCCGGAGTATGATTTTCCGCGCACGCCAACCAGAAAAATTATCAGGGGCGATGTTCATAAATTTGCCAGCAACAAATCGTCATCAACAAATGCCCAACCCACCAAAGGCGGTAATCAGCTTTACCAGATAATTGCCAAAGTCACCGATAAACCAGTCGGCGAAATTACGCCAAAATCAACATTTGTAAATGATTTGGGGCTGGATTCGATAAAGAGGTTAGAATTGATGGCAAAAATCGAGGACGAATTAGGCATAATTCTAAGTGATACTTTCGTAAATCAAAAATCAACGGTTTCAGATCTGGAAAAACAAATCAAGCTTGCCGTAGGCGTGACAAAAAAGAAAGGCCAGCCAGGTTGGCCAGATTATAGAGCTGCGGTTTACTTTAGGCTATTACTGCAATCTATCTTATTCACGCTTTCCAGGTCATTTCAGATTGTGGAAGTCGAAGGTAATGATTTAAAAGGGCTTGACGATCCGGTCATCTTTATTGCTAATCACCAAAGCCACTTGGACGCCCCAGATATCATCAAAGTTCTGCCAAGGCGTGTACGAACAAAAACCAGCGTTGCGGCGGCAAAAGACTATATTTTTGGTAACCGTGCCACGGGGTTTTTGTCTCGCGTCGCCTTTAACACCTTCCCGCTGGACCGCGAAGGAAATATTGATGAAAGCCTGACAAATATCGGAAAAATTTTGGATAAAGGCAACTCGGTATTGATTTTCCCTGAAGGTACAAGGACGCGGACTGGCGAAATACAAGATTTTAAAAAAGGTATTGGTATCATTGCCCCCGAGATGGGCGTACCAATAATACCGATTAAAATTTCAGGCAACTTTGAAATTTTGCCGCGCAAACATCATATACCAAAACATGGCAAAACAACGATTACAATCGGTGAGCCAATAAAATTCGATGATAACTGTTCATATATTTCGGTAACAGAAAAACTTGAAGAAGCCATCAAAAAATTATGAAAAGTAACGTGTTTGTCGGTTGCGATATCGTAAAAGTATCACGAATCGAAAAAATGATGCAGACGCAAACTGCGATGCAAAAAGTCTTCCACCCAAGCGAACTTTCGCGTTTCGAGGCCGAGCATTTGGCCGGTATCTTTGCCGTAAAAGAAGCAGCATTCAAAGCTTTTGGGCTAAAAAACGATTCGTGGCAACTGGTCGAAGTCCAATACAGCCCATCTGGAAAACCCGATTTATTGATGGCAAATCAGATAAATGATTTGAAAATTCTTTCGACGGACTGCAGCATTTCTCATGATGGAGGATTTGCTTTTGCAGTCGTTGTCGTATTAAAAAATAACAATTAACATGACTTTTGCAGTAACATATTAAGAGTAAATTTGGTGGATTAGGCGGCATAATAATTACATTACGAGCTAAGATAGCGTATCACGACAATGCCAGAACCACCTGAACCACCAGCAACCCCATTTTTTGCTCCACCTCCACCACTACTAGTTAAATCGATTCGTCTTCTTGAAAAATTACGGATGGAATATTCATAAAGTTAGTATATCAAATAAAGACCTAAGGGGTCTTTATAAATATATGTTCTTGGCGGAGAGAACAGGATAGCGCTTTGCTCCTTCGTTTGTTCACAGAAATATGTAAACACATTTCTGTTTCACTGCTCTTCGCCGACCTGCGAAACTTTTGCTTTGCAAAAGCCGCAGGTTCGGATACTGTTCTGGCAAAATAAAAAATAATGCACTACGGCATTATTTCTTATTCTGGCGGAGAGAACAGGATTCGAACCTGCGGTACGGTTGCCCGCACATACGCTTTCCAAGCGCACCTATTCAACCACTCTAGCATCTCTCCGTACGTAACAATTATAACAGTTGTTATTTTAACCTTATAATCT
>JAYSMZ010000026.1:0-9239 GCA_043724245.1 bacterium | reverse complement strand
CCCTTCTGTTTTAATAGTCTTAATGTAATAATAACAATTATCGTTGACATACGCAATATATAGCGCCTATACTTAAACACACACGCAACATATAGCGTTCGTGCTAAAAAATAAAACACAAGGGATGGGGTGAAAAGGGGTATAATGGCTGGAACAACTCAAAGAATTTTAGACTTGGAAGAAACCGATAGACTTGACGTAATACATAAAATAGGGCTTAATGTGCCGTTACCACCTGCTAGATTAGCTGAACCTAAATTAAGTGATAACGCCTGGTATATTGGCAAAACTCGTTATTCGAAACGTGACAGCGATGGTAACCCGATTGAATCTCCTCGTGAATTATTTTGGAGGGTGGCATACAATATCGCCACCGCAGATCGCTTATATGGAGGCGATGAAAAAACCCATTTAGCAACTGCTACTAGATTCTATAAATTAATGTCAACCAGCCAGTTTTTACCTGGAACTCCAACCTTATTAAACGCCGCTAAACCAAAACAACAGCTATCGTCTTGTTTTGTCTTGCCAGTAGAAGATGATTTAAGGGGAATTCTGCAATCAGCAACAGATATGGCTTTAATCCATAAGTCTGGCGGTGGCACTGGGTTTTCTTTTTCTCGCCTGCGACCAAAAAATGATATCTTGTCTTCTTCTGGTGGCTCTACAACCGGTCCTATATCATTTATGCAAATGTATAACGATATTACGGCATCGGTCCGCCAGGGCGGTGTTAGGCGTGGTGCGAACATGGGTATACTGCACTACAGCCACCCAGATATTTTGTTGTTTGTTATCTATAAACTAGACGAGTTTTCGCTGACCAATTTTAATATTTCTGTTACAACTGCTCAAGAATTTTTTGATCAGATTGAAAAAGATAAAACATTACTAGATGATGATTACGAAAAAGGTTTTGATTTTGATGCATTAATTACTGAGGTACGCGAAGCACATCAAACCCGAGACCCCGACCTTAAACTAGTTAGACTTGACGGAGCGGTTAAAAAGCTCCGTGAGTGGTGTGATGAAGAGACCGAAGGTTATGGATATCCACTAATCAACCCCCGAAATAATGAGGTCGTTGGTAGGTTGAACGCGAAAAAAGTCTTTGACTTGATTACACGTTTTGCCTGGCAATACGGTGACCCTGGAATGATTTTTATTGATAAAATCAATGACTCGCGCGCCAACCCTACTCCAAAACTTGGTCAAATTGAGGCAACGAATCCATGCGGAGAACAACCATTACTACCTTACGACGCATGTACTTTGGGTAGTATTAATTTGGCAAAATTTATCGATGGTAATGACTATGACTGGGAAGCTATGCGCCAGGCTATACACGAGTCAGTCCACTTCCTAGACAACGTCCTGGATATGAACGAATACCCTATTGATAAGGTTAGGGACACTGTCCGACAAATCCGCAGAATCGGATTTGGAATCATGGGTTTTGCTGACTCGCTACTAGCAATGGGAGTCGGATATAATACCGAAAAGGGTGTTATGATTGCCGAACAAGTTATGGAGTTTATCCAAAAAGAGTCAGATATCGCGAGTGAAAATCTAGCAAAAGTCCGTGGTGTTTTCCCGGCCTACAAAGGTTCGATCTATGATAAACCCAGTGAAATTACGCCGCGAAACGGCGCCAGGACAACCATTGCGCCAACCGGTACTATTGCAATGTTGGCTGACACGTCTAGTGGCTGCGAACCTCTATTCGCCCTGACATATTCAAAAAATACTATCGAAGGCAAGCGAATATTCCAATCTAGTCCATATTTTGCAAATGCACTGAAAAAACTTGGCTTATATTCTGACGAATTGTTGGAAAAAATTCAGGCTAACGGTGGGTCAATCCAAAACCTATCATCGATACCAGATAGTTTGAAAGAAACTTTCGTTGTCGCCGGTGATATTACGCCTCAGTGGCATCTTAAGATTCAAGCGGCTTTTCAAAAATATGTAGATAACGCAATCTCTAAAACGATTAACTTCCCTAATACCGCAAATATTGAAGATGTCCGTAATGCCTATTTGATGGCGCACAGAATCGGCTGTCGAGGTATTACAATTTACCGTGACGGAAGTCGCGAAAAGCAGATTTTAGAAGTCAAAAAAGAAGATTCCTACTATGACAAACTGGATGCCTCTGGCGCAAAAGTTGAAAAATCAGAAAAGTCCGAAATTCTTCCAACCACGCCGATAATTTTGCGAAAACGACCAAGTGTTCTAAACGGTCAAACACACAGGATTGCGACTCCGTTAGGCCATGCTTTCATATCAATAAACGAAGACGTCGAGGGAAATATCTTCGAGGTATTTATTAACGTCGGACATGCTGGCTCTGATATCACGGCCGACGCTGAGGCGATTGGACGATTGATTTCACTAACGTTCCGAATTCCTTCAGATTACTCGTCTGACCAAACGGCTCAAAAAGTCATTTCACAGCTTCGTGGTATTGGCGGTTCGGGATCAACCGGATTCGGTGCAGAACGTGTCAGATCATTAGCCGACGCTGTAGCCAAGGCAATAGAAAGCCATCAGGCAAAAAAAGTAAAAATTGAAGAAGAGGCTGAGGAAGAAACTGTTCAAAACGAAACTGCCCCACTGTTCGAGACCGATAATACCAGTAAAACAACTGACATTTGTCCTGATTGCGGATCAGCCAGCTTAAGGTTTATCGAAGGTTGCCAAAAGTGCGAACTATGTGGCTACAGCAAGTGCTAGTCTAGTAGATGTTAAAAGTCGATCCCTTTGTTTGCCAGATTCTTGTTATCGAAATGATGTTTTAACTTCTTCATTTCGGTTGCGATATCAACTTTGTCGATTAATTTCATTGGAAAGTTTCGCCCAGTGAAACAAAGGTTGGTTTTGGGGTATTTTTTATTAATCAAGTTCTCCATATCCTTGATCGTCAATAACCCATCGTGAACGGCATTATTGATTTCGTCGCAAATTACCAATTGATATTCACCCGATGTGGCGGCTTTTAATGCGAATTCGTAGGTTTTTTTGGCGTGGTCAATATGTTCTTTTTTAGTTGCTTTGGCACTAAGTTCACCGGCTTCAAAAAAACCCAGACCACCCTTGTATAAGTCCAGCTTGTCTTTATAAAGTGGCAAAATCGACTGGATAAATTTGTGTTCACCG
Source organism: bacterium (assembly GCA_043724245.1). Lineage (GTDB taxonomy): Bacteria > Patescibacteriota > Saccharimonadia > Saccharimonadales > Saccharimonadaceae > UBA1547. The sequence continues at coordinate 6,080 of JAYSMZ010000026.1, read as the reverse complement.
ACTTCCCAATGTTTTATAAATTGCACGTAGGCAACTTTCCAACCGGTACCAAGCGCCCGGACCATTAAACCCAGACTTGCGCTGGTTTTGCCTTTGTTTTCACCGGTATAGACAACAACAACGCTGTCTTTTTGTTTAAAATTTTCAAATACCATATTTTAATTATACCTCTTTGGTGCGAGTACAGGGACTCTAACCCTGGACCTCTTGCTTGGGAAGCAAGCGCTCTAACAGCTGAGCTACACTCGCATATTAATCATTATACCTTTTTTAGTGAAAGAGCATCTCTGTTTCTGTAGTAGTAATAATACGATGCAACAACTAGAGTATACGTTAAACCTTGCACGCATCCGGCTATTAAAGGGGTTGATTTAACCAATATACCGTACACCAATACACAGGACATCGCTCCAGTCGAAAGATACAATGATCTCTCCGACAAACCACTGACTTTTTTCGTCCGAATCACATGTATCAGCCAAGGGGTCGAGGCGACGGTGTTAAATATCATGCCGGTCCAGCCTGAAAAATCCAGATAAACAATTATCAAAAATGCCGTTATAGGTCCTAAAATCATGATACTAATTAAAGCTTTAAGAAATTGTTTTTTATTTGCTAGCAGATAGCCCATGGTAATCACAATTAACACGAACATGGCAAAGTTGGTTGAAAATGGCACCCAAAGCCTTTGGGATGTAAAGTAGGTCATCCATGCAACATTACCAGATGCATTTAGTGCAGCTGTCGGTGCATAAAGCCCCTTTGTGTTACGCGTTTTTATTAATTTTCTAAGTTGAGAAAAACTGGATGAAAGAAAAAAAGCTTCGCCAGCGATAATCAAAGCATTTTCAATAAATATCTGTTCGACTATATCTTTTGTTGATTATATCAAAAAAGTATTTTAATAGCCCTTAGCTGATAAAACTAATCTGGAAAAAAGGGGAAAGGTTCGTCCTTTTGTATTGTTGTACAAAACTCATCACCCTAAGGTGTGAAAAAGGTCCGTCCTTTTTTAGTTTGTTTGTTTTACATTTTTAATTTGATCAGTTTTGCCCAGTCGGCGGCTTTTTCGAGTTCACCTGGGAAAAGTGGGCCCTGTTTGCCTTTGACGTAAAACGCTTGGGATTCAAAAACCCGCCTACCACCAGCCTGACGCAACATCTCGGCCATTTTTTCTTTGGCATCACCGTGAATAAATAGCTTTACGCGCGTATCGAAGGTTGCAAATTTTATGTCTTTTTTAAGTTTTCCTTTTAAGTTTTCTAGAACTTCAATGGTTTTCTCAGACGGTCGCCAACCGATAATTGGACTGCCAAAAACCAGCAAATCAACATCTTTCAAACCAGACTCTTTAAAATCTTTCGTAAGTATTACCTTTGAATTATCGCCGATAGTTTTCGCAATTTGAAGTGCTATTAGTTTTGTATTTCCAAAATTCGAATCACAAACGACTAACGTTTTCATACTTTAATTATATCATTTAAAGGATGTTGGGTTAGTTAGGATCGTTTTTTATGTTTCTGTAGCCGATAGTTGCGCAAACTCTGGTGATAAAGCCGCCAGATCAAGATTCAAATTGAGGTAAAATAAGGTTTCCCCATTGTCATCATGATCGGTATAAAAGTCTACCTGAGCTGGGATTTCGGCATCAATAAATATTTTTCTAGCCCGCACCATTGCTTGTTGTTTCATGGTTAAATCTTTTTCTTCGACCGGTTCGGTAAATGATGCATGTGTTGATCCATTTTTTACGCCATTATCAATTTCTGCAAGCATATATCCTACGATATCATTACAAGTATCTTGAACCTGTTCTTCTACAACTCCTTCTGAAAAACCACGTTTATATCCCATTTCCTCAGCTTTTTCTAAAACACTAGTAAGTTCAAACCTGCCTCTTGAGCTTCGAAGATCAGCTAGACGCAATGCGTCAAGACTACTGTCGATTAATCTCTCTATTTTATCATTGGTTGACAGAGCCTCAAAAGACATGTCATCAATCTCAGGTTGCCCCTGTAGGCATGGTATTTCAAATTCCGCCTCTGGAATATTAGTCATATATCTACTCCCAAAATTATTTCGAATAATATCATAATACTAGCTAATTACAGGTGTAAAATGCAAGCATAAGCTAATAAATTGATAGTTCAGGTGTTTGAGCTTGACAATAGTTAGTAAGTGTTATAGTATAAGGATATTCATTCGATAGGGATGAAAAGAGGGTTTAGTGTTTGTTGTCCAGTTAATTGGTCACCTTATGGCAACAAAACAGCTTACTTTGTAGGCAACTCAGTGGTGAAACCGACTAAATACATAGTTTTTTACGTCGGTATCATCGCGATAGCGGTTTTTTATTATATATAAAGGAGAAGTGTCGTGAAGATATTAAATTTTAAAAAATTATTTTTTGTGCCAATATTGGCATTGTTTGCTGTGTCTATGGTTCTTTTGAACTCAAGTATAGCTAGTGCCTTAATAGACCCGACTTTTGTGGGGTTTAATGGCGCAACAATGAATGTTAGCCCAACAACACTAACTAGTGGTTATATAAACGTCACGGGTTGGGCAGATGAAAATGCCCAGGTTGAGGTTGGAATTTTGGATAGCAGCTACAAGCAAATTACCCCTACATATTTAGCAAAAGGAAATTGGGGCGGTGAAACCGAATACCTTGCACAAATTGATGTTCCAAAAACTACCAAACCTGGTGTATATTATGTTCGTGCAGTTGCGACTGGTGCCTGTGACTACTCAAAATACTATACCACTAGATTATGGTCTGACGTTAAGTGTGACGAAGACTCACAAATATCTGGCATAACGATTAGTTCTGGAGTTTGGGTTAATCACCTTTATACAACCGGCACAACTCCTACAGTAACGGGCACAGTTAACACATCTGGCGCAAAAGTGCAGATAATGATACACGGCAAGGTATTTGATGCCACGACAACTGGCAATAATTGGAGCGCAACGATTTCATCCCCGCTTACAATTGGCACACACATCGTGACAGCAGTAACAAATAATGCCTCAGATCAAGGTAACATAGTAATAACAGACAGCATTGTTACAGACGCCAAGCCAACGTCAACTACTGATCCTTTGTGTGATAGCGGTGCATTAGCTGGCAAAACCTGTACAGCAAAAATAACTTTCGCTGGTACGGGGGCAGAGGCTGGTGATGTATTAAGTATAACTTCTTATAGAATTAATATAAACACCGACAGGACACGCACATTAACGCCCAATGACATACAAAATGGCTTTACTTTTTCATATACATACACTAGTGATGCTAATAGTTGTCTGCACGTAAAACGATGTAAACTTGGTATATTTTACAGTGTTTACGATGCAAAAAATGGCATTAAACTAAGCAGTATCGACGGTAGTTTTGAGCCAATAATTAGCGGAGAGGTGACAGGCGGTAGTTCAACAAGCAATAACACGTCGTCGCCAAACGCTATCCCAGAAGGTAGTGCTACAAACAACGCTAATCCAGCCGATACGACCGAAGAAATACTTGGTGCAAGTACTTCAAAATCAGACAAAAAAGACTCCTCTGCTACTCCGAAAACCATATTTGCAAAGGCTACGGATGCGAGTTTGAATTGGATTTACGGATTATGGATAATTCTAGGCGTACTTACGATTATCCTAGCTGATTGGTTTATCCGTAAGAGATACGCCCAAACAAAATAACGCTATGTTAATAAAATAGATGGTTTTAATAGCCATCTATTTTATTTGCACTTTTATTCTAATAGCCTGCTTCCAGCGTCATCGTGTGGTATACGTAAATAAGACGTAACAATTTCATCGCGTGTCGACCTGGAATAATCTTCTTCACAATATCTCTCAAGAATCTTACCACCGTAACCATTACACGCCAGACCGTCAGCTATTTCTTCTTCCGAATAACCCAAATCTGGCTTTTTTCTATTCACCGTCCGAAGAATGGTTTCTCCCAATTCTTGTCTGACTAAAACCAACCTAGGATATGCTTCATCACCATGAGTAGCGACATCTTTTACAACTTCTTTAACCTCAACATACCTCTTTTTAAATTCTTTTTCATCTGAAATCCTAGGCTTGATAGCGGCATATAGGGCTGCACAAACAACTCTTATTGGAACATCGGTTTCTTCCCTAAGTTTGTCTAGATTATAGACAACACCTTCTCCAAGTTCTATTTGTGGGATTGCCATGTTTATTTTCCCTGCATTATAGCCCTGTTATATCAGCATGTGCTTTTTAGGTCAAGTTTTTTAACAAAAATAGCCTAATTTCTCAGGCTTTTTGTGTTTACAAGCTTAATGGTGCGGGTAAGGAGACTCTAACTCCTGACCTCTTCCTTGGCAAGGAAGCGCTCTAACAACTGAGCTACACCCGCATGTGTTTGAAATATTGTAATGAAAAGTACTTTCGTATTTTTACGATGCGCTCCCTTGGCCTGGCAAGTTAGGTTACGTCCCGCGACCCCGCAACTTCGCGATTGAAAACTAGTTTTCATTGGAAGGTTGCCTTGCGAACTGTCGACTGGCAGTTCTCACTCTAACAATGAGCTACACCCGCATTCTCTAAAATTATAGAGAAAAAGGGGTGGAATTGCAAGAAGTCATAAATTCAAAAATTGAAAAATGACAAACAGACATTTTCGGAAAAACGCAGATCACAGCGGGTCCCTGAATCATATCCAGGAACCCGCTAGGGTGAATCGTCAGTATACGTGAAGTGCAGGCTCACCTCTCCCACTCCCACCCGGGTGTGACTTCAAAAGCATCCGTCGGCTCGTTCAGGTAGTAGAGAGGAAAGACCAGCCTGTGTGGGTTATCGAGGTAGTCGCAGTAGCGACTTTTCTCAAACCACTCACGCAAATCTTCCCCATACTTCCAGCACTTGATCATGATGATAGATGCAGTGGCGATGAAGACTCCCGTGTTACTCGAATCGGGACCAGCCTCGAAAGCGGCAGCTTCTGCTACATCAGTGACGGTCTTGGTCGAATCCTCCAACATCTCGAGCTTCATCTCGCGACCCCAACGATCGCAGAACTCAAAGATGTCCATGAACCTGTCGTGATACACGACTTCATTCGGCCTGGCGCGTTCGGTGACCAAACAAGCCTGAAACAGTCGTCGGTTGCTGAGATTGAACTCCATTGCTGGAGTCCCCTCAAGTCTTTTGAGGCAATCCCAAATGACTCGGGTTCTACCTGTATCGTTCATGCGACTACTCACCTCCAGTGGGTTTAATCCCATGTCTGTTTGTCAAAGAATCCCGGAGTTTTAAAACTGCACGGGCATGATATTATTGTAGGATAATTTTAGTATTTTGTCAATTACTTTTCGCCCTTTTGGGCTCGTCAGCGTGGATACACATTCACGTAAGTAAATTGACAACTCGTTCATCCCCGCTAGGGGTAGGGCTTATTGGGAGCCCCTACCCCAAATGGGTGGTATTCACCAGCCGAACTTGACGACCCAGCCGTGACGATCCACGTCGCGCAAGATGGACCTTATGTCCTTCTTGAGCAGATGTGGAGGGTATTGCTTTGGGTCGTAGTAGATCTTGATCACTCGGCTGGACGCGACGATGACGCTCTCGACGCCGGTGTGACCGTCCTTGATCAAACTGGCAACGAGTGACATGACGATTGTCGAATCTGCATTATCGAAGCCCGGATCTTCCAGATCGAATCTGGTTACCTGATCTGCATGGAAGCAGACCGGATAACGACCCTTGGGCCTGTTGCAAATCGGCCAATCGAAGCGCATCTGGTACAGGTCCTTCACAGGACCGTGATGGTTCACTGTGAAATGAACCACGTTTTCCATTTCGTGCGGGAGCATATCACATTCCTTTCGGGGGTGATTGACTGAACGAGTTGTCAGGTGCTTATCCTGAGTAATACCCCATAGATAACATATATATTTTAGCATATGATTTATAAATTGTCAATAGACTGTATCCGTAGCTTATCCACCCACCATACATCTTGCACACATTTCAAATAAGCTATTAAGCTGAAAGGAGTGAAAGTGAGATATAGGAATATGACAGAAAAGCAATTACTG
>JAYSMZ010000025.1:0-20602 GCA_043724245.1 bacterium | reverse complement strand
CGAATTACTCGAATTTTTTCACCTTTTACTAAATCTTCAACGACTTTTGCCGTAACTTTTACGCCCTTTACGATTGGCTTTCCAACTTGTGTTTTGTCGCCATCAATAACTAGTAGCGCATCTAATTCAAGTTCTTTCGTGCCTTCGGTAAGCAAATCAACCAATAGTGTTTCTTTTTCAGAAACAATGAATTGTTTTCCGCCAATTTTAACGACTGCTTTTAACATTATATTTCCTTATTATTTATAACTAATCAATTGTCGATTATAACAGATGAGAAGAACTGAGGCAATAGCCTCGTTCGCTATTGGAATTTAGCTATTGGCTATTAGTAAAGACTGATCGCCATATTCTAATAGCTATTAGCAATATTCCAACTTAAATTTGTCCGCCACCGTACATGAACACAATAACCAGTCCGAGCGATACAAAACCAGCCGCCTTATATAACCCGTGATGACGATACCAAGACCTTCGCAACGTTCGGGATAGTTTTCGTCGGTTTGAGTGCGTAACGACAGAAACAGCAACTGCAAATAACAGAATCAGCAATCCCCACATAACCGCAGGTGTAATAGATTGGGCGGCAACCGCAAATTGCGTCAGAGCATTGGGCTGTCCCGTTCCGGTTGATTCAGAAAAACTTGATGCTGCATTGGCAACTGCGGTATCGGCTGGGCTTGCATATAACGCTACAACTAGAGTCGCTGGCTTTTTATCCATTAGTCCACTGACAACAGCAAAACCCACATCTTTGAAATCACTTTTTATTATATTCGCCTTGTGTGTCGGTGAATCTATCCACGCTGTCATTACGCCGTTTGTAGTCGAGAAGTTTTTTGCTAAATTCTCGCCAGCTTCGTCATAGTTATAGCCAACATCGCCAAGCCATTTCCAGGGCTGTACACCGTCAGGAGAATTATGTGCCCAGTATTGTTTTGCGAACATATCTTGGGCTTTTAGATAGGCTGCTTTGTTTAGTTTATCATTCAGCTTGAGGTTGCCAACTTTGTTTTCCTGCCTATATACGTTTGTTTGATTAAGAAGTGAGCTAACTGTTATATTCGATTCTACACCTAGAACATTGCCGGTTTTTGCACCGTTATAACCAAATTGAAGCCCGAAAACAACAAATACTATCGCGATTATGCCGTAGTATCTAATTAAATGCGGACGAAAACCGTTCTTTTTATGCGGTACCACGGCTAACTTAACACTGTGTTTTACACGCCTGACGATTGATTTAACCTGTTTTTTACTTTTTTTTGTTTTCGCTTTCACGATAATACTAATATAAAACACTTATGAATAAAAAGCGAGTTTTTTCTATCTTATTCTTCTCGGCGTCGGAAACCGGCAAAGAACCACCAAGCCACACCACCAACAATTGCAAGTATCAGAATCCACCAATACCACGCCAGGCCAAGGAATGACCAAGTATTATTATTGTTATTTGTATCATTTTTCGTCGTAGACGTTCCTTTTACGTCAGTATTGCCAGGCGTCGAATTGTCGTTTGATGTATTTTGTTGGGTTGTTTGGTCGCCCAAAATCCAGCCCGTATCACCGCTTGAGCCCAGGTTACTTGCATTTTCAGGTAATGGGGCACTTTTGACTGTTACTGTTCTGAGGACAGTTTTTGCTTTATTCCCGGCAGCGTCTGTTGAATTGTAGGCTAGGGTGTAATTACCAGGAACCGAAGAGTTGACCACACCAGTCACAACAACAGTTGAACCATCATCGGTTGTTGCCCCCGGGTCAGAAAATGTTGCACCATTTACCAATGTCATCGTACTAGAGCCAACAAGCGTAATCACGGGAGCTACCGTATCAACGGTTGTTGAAGTGTCTGGAGTAATCTCTGGGTCGGCTTCAACGGTAGACGTTCGAAGAAATGTAGATGTTTCATATGGCACTTCTTCTCTGTTGCCTAATTTATCAACAGCAATACTATAGAACTCGTAAAAACCATCTCCACCAGTTTTAGTAGTATCAAATTCTATTGTTTTTGATGGGTCAAATTTGCCAGGATATTGGGTATAGCCGTCAACACTATGGTCTTTCCTATACCATAGTTCAACATAATCAACGCCCGAACCAGGCTGACCAAGCTGTTTATTTCCAGCATTAATATCCGGGTCGTTTGCCGTTACATTAATACTAAACTGTTTCGTGTTTATGTATTCAGCTAACGGACCGACGCTTGACTCTGGTGCTGTGTTGTCAAAAGTAATCTCGACAGTAAGTTTTGTAGTATACCCCGTTCTATCCACAAAAGTTGCAGACAAATAGTGAGTACCTTCGCTCAAAGATGACCAGGCGCCGTTCTCATAATACCATGCATTACTGTCATAATATAGATTCCCATTTATGACCTCGTCTATATAAACGTCGAGGTTATCAAGTTTCAGATTATTATCATTAACTATTAAACTGAATGCCGGATTTGAATCGTTAAACGAGAATAGTTCAGGGATTACATAGAGATTGTTGCTGTCATGAGTAACTGTATGGACACCAGAATAAAAATCTGTAGACCAAGTCAAATCTCCGCCAGTTGGCGCGGTTCTGTCTGTCCTAAATCTGGCGGTCAATGTTGTTGAGTTGCCCGCCAAATCTGAGAATGTTGCCCGCAAATAATGGGTGCCTTCCGAGAACGACACTGGCGAACCAAGAACATAATTCCAAGTGCCAGAACCCACGTCATAAACCATGTTGCCGTTAGCCGTGGCGCTATCGTCAATATACACCGGTGCACTAGCGGTATTTATGTTTGTGTCGGTTACTACCATAGCTAGCGACGTAAAGGTATCTTCACCTTTCAACGGTGGAGTAATTGTGTAGAGGCCTCCAACTGGTGTAACGGTTGTGCCCCCGGGGTGGTTAGCGGTAGCCCAAGTTAGATCTCCGCCTATTGGTGCTGTCTTATCAAGCATGACAGTTACAGTCCCAGTATTCGAGTTGCCTGCATTATCTAAAAGATTATACTCAAGAGTGTGCGTTCCTTCGTCAGTTATAGTAACGCCGTACCAAGAACCAACCGGAAGAGCTTCGCTAAAATCTTGCCAGCCACCAACAGAGTCTAGTCTGTATTGAGCACTACGCTTGCCGGAGATACCCCAATCAACATTTGTCAAAATAAAGTTAAAGTCTATATTCCACAAGATACCATTATTTTGAATTGAGCCTATTGTTGGTGCTGTATTATCAATTTGAATATTTCGATCCGCTGATATAGCTGAGTTACCTGCTTTATCGGAAACATTTAATGTTATATGTTGAGTTCCATCGTTTAGATAACTGGGGGTTGTTAGTGTAATTGTGCCCGAGCACTTACCGGTTGCAGCATTGTATATTACCGACCCCGTAAATGAACCGACCGGAAAGTGAATCGCAGGATTGCAATTTTCGCCGTCAGTAATACCACTGCCAGACTCAGTGATGTCTGCCTCGACATAAATCGACTGACCATCTTTGTAAGCAGAGTTTATTGCTGGATAAACCCATGAATATGTTGGAGATATCGTGTCAACAACATTGACCCAAAATGCTACACCCAATGAATTCCCATGGCTATCTACTGCCGAACAATTAACTACTGTTTTTCCAAGCGGAAATGTTGATCCAGACGGTAGATTACATGTTACAACGCGATTACCATCAACAAGGTCTGTGGCTGTTGGATCTGTGAAAGTGACCGTTGCCCCTGATGCAGAAGTCGCTTGCCAATCAATATCAGCAACAGGGCTAATCGATGGAGGTGTAGTATCTTGAATATTGACAGTAAATGTCATGGTCGACTTGTTTTGTGATGAATCCTCTGCGGTGCAGGTCACAATTGTGGTACCAAGCGCAAACGTCGAACCCGAAACAGGATTGCATGTAACATCTGGCGTACCGGTCACATCAGTTGCGGTCGGCGCGAATGTAACAACCGCACCGGTCGAAGACGTTGCTTCTGCTGATATATTATTAAAAGGGTCAAATTTAGGTGCAGTAGTGTCTTTAATAGTGACAGTTTGCGTTGCAGTAGAGGTATTACCAGCGCTATCTGTCGCCATCCAAGTCACGGTTGTAGCCCCTAGTGGGAATAATGAACCAGCTGGTGTGTCGCTTGTAAGTTTTGGGGCAGGATCAACGTTATCCGTAACAGTAGGATGAAAATTAAACAACGTGGATAAACCGGTTGCTTCAAGAGTTGGGTTTACCTCGTCTGCTGGTAAAGTAATTGTCGGTGGAATATTATCAGTCGTAAACCTAGCAGTTAAGGTTGTTGTGTTCCCCGCCGTATCCGAAAAAGTAGCAACTAGATTATGAATTCCTGAACTAAAATTTGGTACACTCGTTTGCCCCGTGTAGTCCCAGGCGTTGGTCAGTGTGTTGTAAACCATTTTTCCATTTACTACTCCGTCAACATAAACATCAGGTGTAGCTGCTGTATTTAAGTGTGAGTCTGTAACAATCACACTAAGTGAGTTGAATTGATCGATACCATCCATTGATAGAGCTGGAAGAATATATATACCAGCAGTTGGCGATGCAACCGTAAGCCCAGCTGGAAATAGATTGGTCTTCATGGTTAATAAGCCACCAGTTGGACCAGCAGCATCTATCGTAAAAGGGGAAATGTTAATAATATTACTTTGATTACCGGCTGAATCAGTGACATAAAGAGTGCAGTTGTTATATAAACCATCATTCAGATGATTAAAGTCAACCTGTTGTCTTGGCCCATTGGCAACTGTCTGACCCGATGAACAACCGCCAGCGTATGTAATCACACCATAACTATCAACATTAAACTCATACCTAGGAGTATCATCGTTCGTTATAAGTGGTACGGGTACTCTTTCAGAGATTACAGGTCCTATTGTATCTACTATCACCCCTGTGGAATCAACTACAGTGATAGAGCCGTCATTATTGGTTGCAACCATTTGTATTGGATACATTACGTTTGGCGTCAATGGTGTTGTGATAAAAGAACCATCACAAGACCAACTACTGGACACAACTGGTGACACACAAGTAAAACTATTGACAGTTACTGTAACCGTTGTACCTCCAACAGTAGCCCCAGTTAGAGTAGGTGTTGAATCATGGGTATGCAAAGCAGTATCTGGATCGTTCTGATCGGCTTGCACAAGTGTCGGCGCAGCGGCATGCGCCACCTGCCCAAAATACTGTGGTGCTGCAAAGATAAAACTTCCAAGTACCAGCACCAATGACACAAAGTACATTACGATTGATTTAAATTTACCTGACGCAGTACACCTAATATTTAATCTCATATTGTCTCGCAGTTCTCCACACGCCACATGTGGTGTTATGTAATTTCATAATAACACCATTAATTATGCGTTTGCAAGATTTTTATTTTATGGTATCGCGCTGTATCTTATCAATCCGCTCATGATTCAAGCCATAATAATGAGCAATTTCGTGCCAGAGCGTTCGTTTTATTTGTTCGAATAGTTGATTTTCGCCATTAGTCACGGTCAAAATCGAGTTTTTAAAAAGTGTAATTTTATCAGGTAATACTAGGTTGTAATTATTACCACGTTGAGTTAAAGGGATTCCTTCATATAGGCCTAGTAGTAAATGCCGGCCATCTATACGCATTTTTTGTATCTGTTCGGGCGTCGGCTCGTCTGCCATAACAATGGCAACATTTTGCAGCCCCTTAATATATTTTTGGGGCAATTCATTCATTGCCCTGGTTATTAATTCGTCAAATTCAGAATCAGTCATACGATTTAGTATAGCCTTTATTCATCGCTGAACGTAAACCAGTCCGGATCTTGGTGAATATCCTCGACAACTTGGTCCCAATAGTGTTCTAATTGATCTTCGTCGATTCCATCGTCCAAAACAATCTCGTCTTGATGGCGGTGCTCGTCAGGCAAATCGTCAGAGGACGAATCGATTGGTTGGAATTGTAGGTAGTTTAGTTCTGACATGTTTGTTTTGTACCTTGACACGATAATTCTAGCATAAACAGTAAACAAAGTCAATAGTTCACCTCTGTCTGTGTTCGGTAGTTAGGCTTTTTGGAGAGATATTTTCAGTTGGATGCCGTCAATCTTGACATCTATTTTGTAATTTTTTTGGTCACAATCAGAGAATTTCGTTGCAAGTGTTTCGTCTGTAATTATTTTGATATGAGCTTTAATGGCATGTTTTAGTCCGTCATCATCAGTCATTAAGGATAGTTCGATGCGGTCTTCTATATTAAGTCCGGCGTTTTTACGCGCACTTTGAATATGACGGATTACTTCGCGAGCAATGCCCTCGCTCTTCAAATCCGAAGTGATTTTCAAATCAAGAGCAAATTCGTCACCCAGTTTAACCTTTTTAACATTTAGCTCTTCACTCAAAATATCCTCAAAATCAACAAACTTACCAAAAACTGGAACAGTAGCGCTGGCTAGCGGTTGTCTTACTTTATAATGTTCTTTGGCGCGTATACTCAGGCCTTGATTTACATAATCCCGCACCTTTTCCATTTCACCAACAACTAATTCATTAATATGACCGACTTTAGGCCAATCTAATAAATGAACGCTTTCACCACCGGTTAGTTTTTGATACAATTCCTCGGCCAAAAACGGAGTAAATGGCGCTAACACCATGCTTAATTGAACTAGAACATAATGTAGCGTTCGGTATGCATTGTTTTTATCGTTATTATCACCAGCCTTCCAAAAACGTCGACGACTGCGCCTGACATACCAATTACTGGCGTCTTCAACGAATGGTAAAATCGGCTTCATCGCATTAGGTATATCATAAACATCCAAGTATTTTTCAACCTCAGCAACTAACTGATGTGTCCGACTGACAATCCATTGATCAAGTGGTGCGTCCAGATGTTCAGTTGGGTCGACAATCTCACCGTCGTATTCCCATTTATCAACCTGGGCATACATGGTAAAGAAATCGTACATATTCCAAATCATACTGAGTTTGCGCGCTACATCCCCCACGTCCTTGTCTTGAAGACTGTAATCTTCACCATTTAATAGCGTGCTTGATAATAGCAAAAAACGTAAACTGTCGGCGCTGTATTTATCCATCAACTCGTTCGGATCAGTAAAGTTGCCATAGCTTTTACTCATTTTTCGACCGTCATTACCAGCAATAGTTCCTGTTACGATTACGTTTTTGTAGGCGTTGTGACCGAATAAACCGACACTGATTGTATGGACGTAATAAAACCAGGCGCGAACTTGACCAACGTATTCAACGATGAAATCTCCTGGGAAATTCTTTTCAAATTTTTCGACATTTTCGAATGGGTAATGGAATTGTGCAAATGGCATACTGCCACTTTCGAACCAACAATCCAAGACTTTATCAATGCGTTCGTATTTAACACCGTCAATTTCGAATTTTACGTCATCAACCCATGGACGATGATAATCATCCAGCTCGACACCACTAAGTTCTTTGAGTTCTGCGTAGCTGCCGACAACCTTAACATGTTCTTTGCCTTTTGAGTCAATACCCTTCCAAACAGGCATGGCGGTTGCCCAAAAACGATCGCGCGACAAATTCCAGTCGGGTGCGGTTTCAATGGTTTTTTCAAAACGACCATGCTTAATGTGTTCAGGAAACCAATTTATATGCTGCGTATTCTCAATCAGCATTTCAGTGCGTTGCCCTTCAATGTCCATAAACCAACTTGGATGCGCCCTATACATTAATCTATTACCCGTTCGCGGGTTATGCGGATATTCGTGGCGAATATATTCAACCTTCCAAACTATTCCACGGTCGTGTAAAATTCTGGCGATATCCTTGTTGATTTCCCAAACATCCTTGCCCTTCCATTCGGTTTCGGTAAATTTGCCGAATTCGTCCAAAACATGAACGATAGGAATTTTGTATTCCTGACCCATAATAAAATCGTCTTCGCCATACGCTGGTGCAATATGAACGATACCCGTACCTGAATCGGTTGTTACGAAATCGGCTGACCAAATTTTTTGCGCATTCTTGCCTCGATCACCAAATAATGGCTTGTATGATTTTCCGACTAGGTCCTCGCCTTTTATAGTACGAACGATTTTATAATTTAGCACATTATGTTTTTCATCCGTTAAAACAGACTCGAGCGAGCTTTCGGATAGAATAAATTTAGTCCCATCATCAAGCTCTACTTCTACATAGTTCATATCTTTGTTTATGGCAATTGCCGTGTTTGCTGGCAATGTCCATGGGGTGGTCGTCCAGACCAATAGAGTTGAATCTTCTCCTAGTAATTTGAAATTAACATAGATGCTTGGATCGGTAACGTCAATATAAGCGCCTGTATCCATGGTGACTTCAGCTTTGGAAAGTGGCGTTGCCCACTGGGTGTCATACATCAACACTTTTTCGCCTTCGTAAATCTTACCTTTTTCATACAATTCCTTGAATGCCCACCAGACCGACTCCATATAATCCTTGTCCATGGTTTTATATCCACCATCAAAATCCACCCATCGGCCGATTCTATCAACGGTATCTTCCCAATCGTTGCTGGTTTGAACAAGACTTTCGCGAATGGTTGTAATGTAATCGGCCAAACTAATTTTTGTGCCAATTTCATGTCTGTCTTTGATTCCTAGTTTCTTTTCAACAAAATTTTCAGCTGGCAGACCATGGCAGTCCCAACCCCATACGCGTTCGACATGTTTACCCTTCATGGTTTGATAACGTGGAATTGCATCTTTGACAATACTTGGCAACAGCGTCCCGTAGTGTGGTGTGCCACTAATAAAAGGTGGTCCGTCATAAAAAACGTACGAATTATCAATCGGGCGAAAATTAACTGACGTTTCAAAAGTCTTATTTTGCTTCCACTGCGCAACTAAATCTTTTTCATATTCGAGTGCGCGTCGTCTGGTTCCTGATTTAAATTTCATAAGTTTACCTTTCAAAAAATAAAATCCCGTTTTAGTCACTGGAATCCCTATTTGGGACGGTACCATCCAGTTTCTAAAAAGAGATTCTTTTTAGCACTTATTTTTTCGCACTTTCGGGTCGATTTCCGTTCGGTTCTAGTCTCAATTTCATGATTTCTTCCGAAAAACCTTCGCGATTGATAGTCGCTCACCTTAAGAATAAGGATGTTCTAGATAAATATTATATCTGTTTATTAAGATAATGACAAATTTGATTGTTTATTGATTGTAATAGCTGACTTCACTTATTGTAGGCAATGGTAAACCACTCCATGTATTTTGCATTACACCATCATCACTCATCGCAATTACCGTAGGATAATCAACAATCCCATAGGTGTCACAAAAAAGCATTCCTTCGGCTGAATCTGGGTCGAGTACCTCTAGTTCATGGCCTGTTTGATGACTAAAATCATGCAAAAAATCAATTACCGTACGTGCGTAGTCGGTTTGATCCCGATAAAGAACCATTACCCGCATTAGTTTCCGCCTGGATGTATTTTTTTATTTGTGCGTTGTTCAAGAATTTTTACGAAGTCATCTAGTGTTTTGAATTTGTGATAAACACTTGAAAATCGCACATAGGCGACCTCGTTGCGTTTTAGCAGTTCGTCCAGTACGATATCCCCAATTTGTTTTGAGGTAATTTCGTTTTCGCCAATCGCGTAAAGCTCGTCTTCGATTTCTGCAATCATTTCCTCGATTTCAACTTCTGAGGTGAAAAACTTCCCGACTGATCGCTTGATGGCGGTTGCAAGTTTTTCTCGATCGAATAGTTCGCGAATACCGCTTTTTTTAATAACCGCTAAATTTGGTCGTTCAATTCGTTCGTAGGTAGTAAAACGCTTTCCATCGGGTGACTCTCGACGCCGACGAATAGTAACACCATCACTTACCTCGCGTGACTCAATTACCCTACTGTCACCGATATTGTATTTTGGCATAAAGGCTTACTCCTTATCGTGCGATTTTTTGTTCTTTTTACGTCTTCGTAAAAATGCAGGGGTGTCTGATTCTTCGTCGTCGTCATTTGGCTGGTTCCAAATGTCTGCAGAGTTTTCATCCGCAAAAATCGTAGCTGATTCGGCATGATCAAGGTCAAGATTAATGCCACCAACCGTTTCATCAGAAACCTGGGGCTTTTCGTCCGTTTCATTTTTAGATTCATTAAGACTGGCTGTTTTTGAATGAAAGTATGCGGAATCAAAGCCGGTTGCAATTACGGTAATTATTAATTCGTCTTCCATTTCGACATTTAGCGTTGCGCCAAATATAATATTTGCATCAGGCGAGACGGCACTGGTAATGATTTCGGCCGCTTCTTGGATTTCGCTCATGCTCATGTCGTAACCACCGGTAACGTTAAATAATACGCCTTTGGCGCCATCGATTGAAACCTCTATTAGAGGCGACTCAATAGCTTGTTGGGCAGCTTGAACAGCGCGGTTATCACCGCTGGCACGTCCAATACCCATAAGTGCCGATCCGGCGTTACTCATAATTGCTCTGACGTCAGCAAAATCAAGGTTTATTAGACCGTGTTCGGTGATTAGTTCAGAAATTCCCTGAACGCCTTGGCGCAAAACATCATCCGCAATTTTGAAAGTTTCTAGCAGTGGTGTCCGACGATCAATAGTTTGCAATAACCTGTCGTTTGGAATTGTGATAAGTGTATCGACATGTTTACCGAGTTGCGTTATTGCCCACTCGGCGTTTTGACGACGTTTTTCACCTTCAAAACTGAAAGGTTTCGTGGCGACGCCAACAACTAAAACGCCAAGTTCGCGAGCGATCTCGGCTACAACATAACCTGCTCCGCTGCCAGTCCCGCCACCGGCACCGATTGTAACAAATGCCATGTCTGCACCAGTTAAAGCATCACGTATTTCATCACGCGACTCATTGGCAGCTGCTTCACCAATCGATGGATCCGCCCCTGCCCCTAGCCCGTTGGTGGTTGTCCCACCGAGGTGCAGTTTAATATCAGCCTTACTATTATGCAATGCCTGCGCATCAGTATTCATTGCAATAAATTGCACGCCAGACAAACCGGCGTCTTTCATTCTATTAACTGCTGAACCACCCGCTCCGCCAACTCCGACTACTTTTATACTGGCAAATGTTTCTATATCGCTTGGTTTTAATTCAGGCATTCTATCTGCTTATCTCCATCTTATTTTATATCTAGTATAACACTTGAACGAAAAAACACTAGTGACGAAAACGATTGAATATTTTCGAAACAACGTTGACGCCACCGGCAATTGCATTTTTTCCGCTGAACTTCTTGGCAATTGTCGGAATATTATTTGACTCTGAATCAATCAGCATTAACCCAACAGCAGTTGCAAACTGGGGTTTATCAATATCGTCAGCAACGCCACCAAAACCAGTTGCTTTGCCAACCCTGGCCGCCAATCCCAAAGATTCCTTAGCGTAATCAGAAATACCCTTTAATCTCGCAGTACCACCAGTTAAGACAGCGCCGCTTGGTAGTTTTCCAGCGCGACCAGCCTTGACCAGTTCATTGTTGATTGCTTCAAATATTTCCTCTAATCTAGCCTCAACAATTTCGTCAATATCGGATGTTGAAAAACTAAGTATCTCACCATTAAACTCTATACTAACGCCCGATGATTCACCGCGCGATACTGCTGAGGCATGTTCAATCTTAATTTTTTCAGCAATTTCTTGATCGACTTTTAATCCTATCGCCAAATCATTTGTAATATTTATTCCACCAACTGGAATAACTGCCGTAAATTGCAAATCTCCCTCTTCATAAATTGCAACGTTGGTTGTTGCTCCGCCGATATCTACTAATACAACTCCGTTTTCGGCTTGATTTTCACTCAGCACGGCTCGGGCCGCCGCAACTCCGGCAACTATTATTGAATGTGAAACTACCTTGGCAGATTCAAGTGATTTTTGTAAATTCATCAAATTTGGTGTTAAAACCGACACAACATGTGCATCAATTTCTAGGCGCGTTCCAGTCATTCCGACCGGGTTTTTGATACTATCTTGGCCATCAAGTTTATAAGCATGCGGGATAACATCAAGGATTTCCCGATTGGCAGGAACTTTCCCAAGTGTTGCCACTTCTTCAATTCGCATTATATCCTCTTCAATAATTTCGTGGTTTGCACTACCAACGGCAATCATTCCGTCCGCGTGAGTACTTAGAATATGCGATCCATTAATGCTGATAGTAGCCGCGTCAACTTGATAGCCGCTCATCCTTTCAGCCTCACCTAACGCATCATCGATAGCCTGTGCCGGACCCGCCAAATTAACAACGTTGCCTTTTCGCATCCCGGTATTTTGCGCAACACCAACCCCTACGATTGTTGGCACTCCAGTTGTGCTATCAATGTGTCCAACCACACAGCGGACTGTCGTCGTCCCGATGTCTATGCCTACGGCGTATTTGTTTGATACTTCTTGCATAACTAGAGTATATCGCTTATAAGACATTTTGCCTAGAGATAGCGCTTATAATTTGGTTAAAATTTCAACTCCATTATTGGTTATTAAAACAGTATGTTCAAAATGAGCGGACAAGCTTCCGTCGCGGGTACTGATAGTCCAACCATCCTCTTCAGTTTTGATCGACTCTCTCCCTAATGTAGCCATTGGCTCTATAGCAATTGTGTCACCGGGAACCAGAAGTACGCCTTCGCCCTTTTTTCCATAGTTTGGTACCTCGGGGGCCTGTTGCATTTTCTGACCGATACCATGACCTACTAAATCTCGAACAACCCCTAGTTTTCCTTCGTTTAGTACAGCCTCAACAGCCGCTCCAATATCACCGGTGCGTATCGATCCTTTTATGGCATCAATACCTGCATACAGACTACGCTGGGTATAGTTTAATAGGTGTTTTTTAATTCCCGTTGGTTCTTCACCGACAACCATCGTAAAGGCACTATCAGTTTTCATATCCTTGTACGTAATTACCAAATCAAACTTAACTACATCCCCTTTTTCGAATTTATAAGTAGTTGGAAGACTGTGGACGATTTCTTCGTTGACCGATATACAAATGACTCCTGGAAAATTAACTTCGTCGGTTTTATAAGTCGCAATTGCGCCGTGTTTTTTAATTTGTTTTTCAACCCACGCGTCTACTTCGATTTCGCTCATTCCAACAGAAACGTGTTTTTTAAGACCATCAAAAATAGTAGCCAAAATTTTGCCACCGGCTCGCATCGCATCAATCTGCTCCGGTGTTTTGGGTGGTTGCGACTGACTTAAACGAGCTTGCACGCGCCAAGTTCCTCAATTAGTCCGTCGTGAATCTGACCAACCTTACCAGTTCCATCGATTCTTATTTCTTTAATGTTTTGTGTTGAAAAATAATCAAAAATCCGTGAAGACTCTTCATTATAAATCCGAAGACGTTGCTGAATACTTTCCGGAGTGTCATCCGCTCGGCCACGGCCGGCAAATCGTTTTACTAATTCAGATTCGGGTACATCAACAATTACAATGGTATCTTTTGTATTTCCGTGAATGTAATTCTTTTCAACCATCCACTTTGCTTGATCGATTTGGCGAGGAAATCCGTCTAGAATTAATCTGTTTTTGTCATCGATTTCATCCAAAGCCTTTCCAATAACCTCTTGCATTTTTTCGTTGGGAACGAGTTTTCCGGTTTGCATAATCCTATGTAATTCTTCGTCGTTTGATTCACGCAGAATTTGGCCGGAAGACAACCACTGCCATCCTTGGCGTGCTGCAAGTATTTGTCCTTGGAGGCTTTTCCCAGAACCGGCTGGACCAAAAAAAATAATCATAGATTTCCCCTTTTTATTAAATTAATTCACTTTTTACAATTTGTGCAATTACAGCGCCGTCGGCGGTGTTGCCAAGCTCTTTTTTAACAGCACTAATAACTTGGCCCATTGCACTTGGTCCTGAAACCCCCGTTTCGTCTACCACTCGCTTTACGACAGTTTTTATATCATCTTCAGAAAGTTGTTCGGGCAGATATTCACATAGGATTTTTGCCTCGTCGCGTTCTTTTTCGGCAAGTTCGCTACGGTCAGCCCCATCGTATATTGATGCACTTTCGTTTCGTTTTTTAACTTCACGAGCAATCAGTTGTTCGACGACTGAATCATCTATACCGTCATCGCGCTTGCCCTGTGCAACCTCTTCGTTCAATATAACAGCTTTTATCCCCCGCAACGTTTCTACCCTAAAATGATCCCCATTAAGCATAGCTGACTTCAAGTCGCCGTTGATTTTATCCTTTATAACCACTTTTACAAACCTAGTCGGGTTTTATCAAATTTTTCGGCTTTGCGAGCTTTGCGAATAATTGCTTTTTTACGACGTTCTGGTTTTGAAATTGGTTTTGAAAACCGCATTGCTGTTTTTGCCTCGGCAAGAACTCCGCTTTGTAATACCTTTCGGTTAAAGCGACGGATGATATTCTCGTTAGCCTCTCGTTCATCTTTTCGTGTAACTTGTACCATATTAAAGGTATTGTAACAGAGATACTTAAGACTTGCAACTACACTTTTGACTCAATATGTAATATTTGTCCTTCAACCGATAATCTGCCGCGCCATTCGTTAATATTTGGATGAAACCAAATATTAACTCGTGAACCAATATCGACAAAACATGATTCGGGTGCGTTAAATGAGATAAATTGCATTGTCCGGCCACTCTTATCACCCAAGTCCAACTTTGCATGTTGGCAATCAGCACCCATTTTTTGAATTTTTAGAACTTCCAAATCATCGCACTCAATAACTGGCTGTGGATTCCCAATCCCAAACGGTTCTAGTTTAGAAATTTGCTGAACTAACTCTTCGGTTATCTCGCCTAGATCCGCAGTCGCATCGGTTTTCGGTAATAATAATTGGCTTTGGTTTTTTAAATTTAGACTTGTATAAAAATCGTTGACTTGTTTTCTGAACTTTTCTATATTCTTAGTTGGCAAAGTAATTCCAACAGCCATTTTATGACCACCTCCTTTGTTAATCAGTTTTTTTGCCGAATTAACAGCGTCAATTACGCTGAAATCACCAAAGCTTCGGGCAGAACCTTTTGATTCATCGCCAACCTCTTGTAAAACGAATGTGGGTTTTTTATATTTTTCCAGTAGTTTGGATGCGACAATACCCACAACTCCATGATTCCAGTCCTTTCCACTAACAACTAAAACCGAATCATCTGCAAAAAGTTCTGCCTGCACCGATGCTGACTTGTATATATTATCCTGCTCGATTCGGCGCAATTTGTTTAAATCATCCAGATATTCTGCCCTTTCTAAGGCCACCATAGGATCATCACTTATCAGCATATCCATAGCGTGTCTGGCTGTTTCTAGTCGCCCTGCAGCGTTCATACGAGGGCCCAGCCTATACCCAAGCGTTCGCGTGTCGATTTTTTGGGGGTCTACTGCGGCAACAGCCATCAGCGCCTTAAGGCCCAACCTTTTTGTCTTTGCCAGAACTTTCATACCAAAGTAGACAAAAGTTCTGTTTTCGTCAATCAAATGGACCACATCACAAACAGTTCCAAGGGCTACCAAATCGAGCAACCATTTTTCATGACCTTTTTTAATACCTTTTAATTTTGTTTGAAGTGCTTGAACCAACTTGAAGGCTACTCCAACACCTGCTAAATCTACGAACGGATATTCGTTTTTATCGTATTTTGGATTTACAACAGCTACCGCCGGAACATGGATTGACTTACAATCATGGTGGTCGGTTACTATTACATCCAGCCCTAACTCATTGGCGTGTTTTATTTCTTTTTTACTAGTACTGCCACAATCAACCGTAACTATCAAATGAGCTTTTTTGTCACCAAATTTTTCTATAGCATCCATCGTCAACCCGTAGCCTTCTTCAAATCGATTTGGGATATAAATCTCGATGTTTTTATAACCAAAACTAATAAACGCATCAAACAACAGAGCCGTTGCGGTCAATCCGTCAATGTCGTAATCCCCATAGATTATGATGTTTTCTTGTTTTTTATGAGCGTTAACCAACCTTTCGACTGCCTTTTCCATATCATTTAATAGAAATGGGTCATGTGTAAGTTCGTATTTTGGGTTTAAAAAATCCGCCCTTGATTTGGCGCTAAGACCTCTGGCGGCAAGAATTCGTTCAAACAGTGTCATTACTAAATATCAGTGGAGGGGCGTTTATTACGGCCAGCTTGTTGCTGTGATTTAATAACTATTCCCTGAAGTTCCTTAAAGATAGGAAATTGTTTATTCGTTGAATAAATTTTGGTATTACCCTGTTTTTCACTTGTTAGAAAACCAACTTTTTCCAACCTTTTCAGTTCACGCTGGATATTGCCTGGGTCTTCTTTGATTAGCTTTGCAAGTCCACGCACATGAGTGTGAAAATCCGGGTATTTTGCGTAAACTACAACAATTTTTCGTCTGACCCTGGATGTAATAAAAACGTCTAACATAAACTCCCTTGTGTTTAAGTTTCCAACTTGCTTTTACCTATCGTAGCACAATCTTACAACGTTATGCAACGATTAATTATACTAACTTTCGCGATACTCTTGGTCATTTCCAATTTAGAACTATCTTGTTAATCTTGGCAATTGTTTCTTCGTGAGTAGGTATATTATTATTTTCATAATAATGATTGATCCCCATAAAATTTTGTTTTACGTCCAGGATATGAATTTCATCAGCCGCTACGTGCAAACGGTCGACTGCCTGAATAGTCGACACTGGTGTTGCCACAATCAGTCGTTTAATACGGATGGGTTTTAAAAAGTCCAAAGACGCATCTAGTGACGACCCTGAATCAAAACCATCTGCGACTAAAATTACATTCCTATCACAAAGCATCTTTTCATCAATATAACCCCCATCACCCAGCAGCCTATTAATACTCTGAAAGGCTTGTCGTTTTTGCTCTTCCAAATACCCATGATATTCGCTGGTGTATTCTTCAATTTCCCCCACTGAAAACATATTATTATACGTAAAACCGCCATTTTGCGAAACACTACCAAAACTTATCCCTTCACCAGGCACTTGAATATCTTCGACAAGAAGCATGGTTAATAAACAGTGAAGAGCTTTAGCTATTTGCTCCCCGACCACTACAGCCCCATCGCTAAGTGCAACCACCGTACAGTCCTCGTAGCGATATTGTTGAACCAATTCTTCTGCCAGTAATTGTCCGGCTTGTTCGCGATTCTTGAAATACATACAATTCTAGTTTAGCAGTTTTAGCTCGTCCTTCATAAAACTCGTTAATCATATAGCTATAAACTATAAAAATATTAATCGAGTATACTAATCGAGTATACTAGTAGTATGCATTATTACGAGGTGGCTCCGAACCAAATTATTCGCGCCGATTGCGATACGTATACTTATTCGTCGCAGACAAAATTGAATATCGGACAAATTGTATTAATTGAAGTTGGTAAAAAACAAATTGTTGGTGTCATTTTGCATAATACCAAAAAGCCCACCTATCCGACAAAATCAATCCTGACGATTATTGAACCTATCCCATTACCTCACGAGTTATTAGAGCTCTCGATGTGGCTATCAAAATACTATTTAACACCACTAGCCCTTGTTATACGACTAATGATTCCGAAAGATATACGAAAAAAACGACGGTCAACCCCTAAAGAACAGCCAAAAATAGTTAAACGTAATCGAACAAATATTTTGTTCAACAAAGAACAGTCTGGTGTGTTGAAAACTTTATCAAAAAGTGGCCCAGGGACATTTCTTTTGCAAGGCGTCACGGCTTCTGGCAAGACAGAATTGTATATTGATGTGGTTAAAAAGTCGATTTCCGTTGGCAAATCAGCCATTATACTTGTGCCCGAGATCGCCCTGACGTCCCAGTTAATTTCCGAGTTTTCAAACCATTTTGATAATTTACTTGTAACCCATTCACATATGACACAGTCGCAGCGTCATATTATTTGGAGCGAGGCAATCACCAGTAAAACTCCCAGAATAGTTATTGGTCCCCGATCGGCTCTATTTATCCCACTAAACAATATCGGGACAATAATTGTTGATGAAGCGCACGAGCCTGGCTATAAACAAGAGCAAGCACCTAAGTACTCTGCTCTTCGTGCTGCAACAATGCTTGGCAGGTTTCATGGCGCGAAAGTAATACTCGGCAGTGCAACACCAAATATTACAGACCGTTATCTTGCCGAGAAATCCAGCCTTCCTATCTTAAAACTTACTTCGGTTGCCCGATCCGCTAGCCTCCCACCTAAAGTAACTTTAGTTGATATGAAAAACCATTCGAATTTATCCAGTGGATATCGTCACTTCTCGAAACAACTGATTGAACAAATATCGAAGACTTTGCAAATACAAAAACAAGTATTAATCTTTCACAACCGACGAGGCAGTGCAAATACGACGCTGTGTGACAATTGCGGTTGGACGGCGCAGTGTAAAAATTGCTATATACCACTTTCGCTCCACTCTGATAAACACCAATTAAATTGTCACATTTGCGGTTATAACGAACCAGTGCCAACGTTTTGTCCTGTTTGTGGAGGGGTCGGAATTATTCACAAAGGCTTAGGAACAAAATCAATTGAAACAGAACTTCAAAAATTATTTCCTACCGCAAATATCGCACGGTTTGACGCTGATAATACAAATGATGAAGCCTTAAATAATAGGTATGACGACCTATATAGCGGAAAAATCGACATTGCGATTGGTACACAAATAATTGCCAAAGGATTGGATTTACCACATCTCAGAACTGTCGGTGTAATCCAGGCCGATACGGGCTTATCACTACCGGATTTTAATACAAACGAACGAACTTTCCAACTTTTATCCCAGGTAATCGGTCGGGTCGGACGAAACGACCAGAAAACTCAGGTAATTGTACAGACTTATCAACCTACACATTCCAGTATCGTTCACGGCTTGACTCAAAATTACGATGCATTTTATGAGGAAGCTTTAGTGGATAGAAAAAAAGGTCTATTCCCACCTTATAAATTTTTACTAAAACTGACTTGCGTTTATAAAACTGAAGTTTCAGCAATAAAAAATGCTCAAAAAATAGCAAAGGAACTACGTGATAAATCTCACCCCGACGTTCAGATACTTGGACCAACTCCATCTTTTTACGAAAGACTGCACGGCACATATCGTTGGCAACTGGTATTAAAAAGTTCCAAGCGCGGATACCTGATTGATTTGCTAAAATACGTTCCTCCAAAATATTGGCAATTCGAATTGGACCCGACTAGCCTACTATAGATACCCCTGGTATAATGAATATAATGATTTATATTGCGAGAACCATAAAGTGAAAAAAGATAAAATTATTACCTTGCCCAATCCGCACTTGCGTAAAAAATCTAAAAAGATATCGCTTATTACACCTGAAACTCGTAAGATTATCGACAAGATGACGGAAATTGCTTTAGATTGGGAAAATTCCAGACCCCATGAAATCAGTGCTGCAATTTCTGCAGTCCAAATTGATCATCTTGAAAAAATTGCTATTATCCGCAGTGACTTTGACGACAAAAAGATTTGTGATTTTACAGCCTTAATTAATCCAAAAATTATCAAATTCGAAGGTGAAATAATAAAAGATTTTGAGGGTTGCCTAAGTGTCCCCGATGTATATGGGAAAGTCGCCCGTTATGATAAAATTCGCGTAAAAGCCCTTGACATTAATGGTAATGAGGTCCGATTCAAAGCCGATGGATTTTTATCCAGAATCATTCAACATGAAATCGACCACGTTAATGGGGTTGTTTTTATTGATCATATCCGCGATCAAAAAGATGCTTTTTTTAAGCTCGATGAGAAAGGCGAACTGCAACCACTTGATTATGAAAAACACATCAAAAACAATAGTATTCTTTGGGACTGATGATTTCAGTCTAATCACGCTTAAAAATCTGGTTGGGTCGGGCTATAATGTTGTGGCGGTCGTAACAAAACCAGACAGCAGAAGTGGCCGCGGGCAACAAATTGAAATGCCCGCCGTTAAAGAATTTGCCCTTGAAAACAATATTGAAGTTTGGCAACCGAATAAAGTGACCGAGATCGATGAAAAAATCAAAAAAATTGGAGGTTCCGTTGCCGGTGTGCTGACCAGTTTTGGAAAAATAATCCCAATTTCGACCATTGATTTATTTAAACCAGGAATAATAAATGTTCACCCATCCTTACTACCAAAATACCGGGGTCCTAGCCCAATTGAATCAGTAATTCTAGGTGGCGATAAAATAACCGGCGTATCCATTATGAAGCTTACTCCCGACATGGACAATGGGCCAATATACGGACAAATTGTCCATCAATTATCAGGCAAAGAAACCCGCATTGATTTACGAAAAGCATTAGCCGATGCCGGTACGATGATATTAATCACGCTTTTACCGAATATACTTGACGAATCAATTCAGCCTATACCGCAAAATAACAGCGAAGCAAGTTATTGCAGACTGTTAAGTAAAAATGATTCCCTTTTGGACCCTGCAAATATTACTGCAGTCGATGCGGAACGTCAAATTCGGGCATTTTTGGGATTTCCAAAATCAAAAATCGATATCCTGGGCCGCATGATTGTGGTAACAAAAGCACATCTGTCAGACGAGCAGAAATCATTATTAGACATAAAATTTAAAGA
>JAYSMZ010000024.1:0-16041 GCA_043724245.1 bacterium | reverse complement strand
TCTTAAGGGTGGAGGGTAATCTACCTTAAAAACACATTGCATGTAATCTAACATAAGTTAGAATAGGGGGTATAAGGTGCGTTTGGTTAATCTCGCAATATAACCAATCGACACTGATATTAGCACGTATTTGACAATTAGTCAACACTTTTTGACATAAATCATATGAATATCAACAAAATATCACCTCATAAACATAAATATCTTCAGATAATAGATACTATTGATAAAAGTCCAGAAAAGTTATACTTTATTGGAAAATTACCAGCCACTCGAATACCAACCGTTGCAATCGTCGGTTCGCGTCGACCAACCACTTACGGCAAAGAAGTAACATATCGCATCGCAAACGACCTAGCTAGTAGGGGAATCATTGTCGTCAGCGGTATGGCCCTTGGGGTCGATGCGATTGCACATAGAGCAGCACTAGACGCTGGTGGTATTACCTTGGCGGTCTTGGCTAATAGTGTTGATATTGTCTATCCAGCAAATCACAAACAGTTGGCAACAGATATTATTAAAAGCGGCGGTGCTATTATAAGCGAATACGAACCTGTTACCGAAGCCCGCGATTTTCAATTCTTAGAACGTAACCGAATTGTGTCAGGTTTGTCTGATGCGGTTATAGTAACAGAGGCTGCTGTCCGTAGTGGAACATTGTCAACCGTCATGCATGCCCTGGGCCAAGGACGTGAAGTTTTTGTTGTACCTGGTAATATTACCAGCCCGTTATCGGCAGGGTGCAACAACCTAATAAAACAAGGAGCTCATCCGATAACCTGTGCGCAGGACGTAATCGAAATTATTGCACCGGATATGTTAAGACCGCAAGCTTCACTTGCGCTGGGTTCAAATCCCTCAGAGTCAAAGATAATCGGACTTCTTCAATCCGGTATCAGGGACGGCGATGAATTGCATCTGGCATCAAAAATACCAGCTAGCGAGTTTTCGACGACCCTAACGTTATTAGAAATATCCGGAACAATTCGCGCACTAGGAGGTAATCAATGGACGCTAAGGTAGCAAATAGCGCCGTCGGTCCGGTTTGTTTCAATAGACTGTGTCCCGCCTGGAGGGCGGGAGCCAAACGCCACGTGCTGGCCATAGGCCACACGTAGAGAGTGTCTGTTGGAACAAACCGGACCGAACAGGCGCGGACAAAATTATGAACTATTTTGGGTTTACAAAACAAAACAAGTTGCGTAGTATAAGGCATTGTCTATGAAAAAAAACCTTGTCATCGTTGAGTCACCAGCCAAAGGAAAAACTATCGAAAAATATTTAGGTAGTGATTTTACGGTGTTATCAAGTGTCGGCCACATTCGTAGTATCGTCAAAAAAACGACGACAGGGAGACCTCCAATTGATATAAAAAATGGATACGAAACCACTTACGAAATTGATAGTGACAAGAAAAAAATTATTACGGAATTAAAAAAAGCCGTCAAAGTTGCCGAAACCGTCTGGCTAGCTACCGATGAAGATCGGGAAGGTGAGGCAATTGCTTGGCATCTGGCAGAAGTGTTAAAACTGGATCCTATGACTAATCGGATTGTTTTTCATGAAATTACCAAAAATGCCATTGAAGAGGCTATAAAGAATCCGCGAATAATTGACATGGACTTAGTGCGCGCCCAACAAGCCAGGCAGATTTTAGACAGAATTGTCGGATTTGAATTGTCACCAGTTGTATGGCGGAAAGTTCCTGGCGGAAAGTCTGCCGGCAGAGTGCAGTCACCTGCTGTTAGATTGTTGGTTGAACGTGAACGCGAAATTGAATCGTTTGATGGTTCGTCAGTATTTAAGATGGTAGCCGTATTTAAACATAATAAAGATATTATATTTGCCGAACTTCCCGAAAGATTCAATACTGAAAAAAAGGCAAAAGAATTCCTTGAAAGTTTGTCCGGGGCAACTTTTTCTGTAACAGACATAACAACCAGCCCGTCAACTCGCAATCCGGCCGCTCCATTCACAACCAGCACTATGCAACAAGACGCAAACAGCCGACTTGGGTTCAGCGCCAGGTCAACCATGTCAAGCGCCCAAAAACTTTATCAAGACGGTAAAATCACCTATATGCGAACTGATTCAGTTAATTTAAGCGGTCAAGCTATCCACGCGACCGCAGACTATATAAAACAACAGTTCGGAGATAAATACAGCCAAGTCCGTGCATTTAAAACCAAAAGCGCGGGCGCCCAAGAGGCCCACGAAGCTATTCGCCCAACCGATATTTCGCGCGAATCTGCCAGTAATAACGCCTATGAACAAAAATTATACGATTTGATTCGCCGTCGTACGTTAGCCAGCCAAATGGCCCCCGCGAAATTAGAAAAAACAGTTATTACTATTTCAATTAAGCCTAAGAGCCGCTCGGATATCGTTATGAGTGTCACCCTGGAACCCAAATCTGAAATGGCGCCGGGGCCCAATTTAGATGTGGCGCGAAGGAGTGATACGAAGAATGATATTCGAAAAGGCGAACATTACTTCGAAGCAAAAGGTGAGGTTATCTTGTTCGACGGATTCCTTAAAGTTTACGGTGGTAGTAAAAAAGAAGCTGAAATCTTACCTGAAGTAAAAACCGATGACAAATTATTGTTAGACTCAGCCACGGCTCGACAAGTTTTTGACAGGCCACCGGCTCGTTATAGCGAAGGAAGCTTAGTCAAAAAACTAGAAGATTTGGGGATTGGGCGTCCCTCAACATATGCGACGATAATTAATACCGTACAAGTCCGAGGTTATGCTGTAAAAGGTGAAAACGAAGGTAGTCCGCGGGATGTTATCTGCCTAAAGCTAAAAAACGATTCAGTAACTCGCGACATTGAGACCGAAAAAACCGGTTCTGATAGAGGTAAATTGGTTCCAACGCCTTTCGGTGAAGTTTTGAGTGATTTTTTAATTAATCATTTTAAACCGATTGTAGATTATGACTTTACTGCCAAAGTAGAGACAGAATTTGATAAAATTGCCACTGGTGCGCTAGCACGGAATACGATGCTGGATCATTTTTATATTCCATTTCATAAACTAATTGAAAACTCTGGTGATATTGAACGTAGCACTGTTGCCAAAGCCCGCGAAGTTGGGATTGACCCAAAATCTGGCAAGCCGATTTTGGCGCGATTTGGAAGGTTCGGACCAATGCTTCAATTAGGGTCCGGTGACGACAAAGATAATAAACCGCAATTTGCCCCTATGCCCGCCGGCAAGAAAATAGAGACAGTCACTCTTGATGAAGCTCTTCATGCGTTTAAATTACCCAGGCTGGTTGGTAAAACCGTCGATGGGGTTGATATTAAAGCAAATATTGGTAGGTTCGGTCCATATATCCAAATTGACAAGTTATTCGTCAGTATTAAACCACTTGATCCTCATACGATAACACTCGATGAGGCGTTGCATTTATATGATACGAAAATAAAAGCCGAAGCAGAAAAAAATATTGCCGATTTTGGCGGTGGGATCAAGGTACTAAAGGGTCGTTTTGGACCATACATTACCGATGGTAGTAAAAATGCCAAAATTCCGAAAGACAAAAATCCATCAGAAATTACTCTCGAGCTTGCATTAGAACTATTAAAGTCCGCTCCGACAAGCAAAAAAAGGCGCGCAACCCTTAAAAAGTATTCAAAAACCCCAATAAGAAAACGTAAAAAAGCTTAATAAATTTCCACACCACTATTTACATATCATGTCTATTTCATGATATAATTAGTGCAGTATATACAATGTTTGACATTATAAAAAAATTGTTTTATAATGCAAAGTAGATTTATATAATAAACAGTTTCTAAAGTGGGCGGAAAGAAAGAGATAGTATGAATGATACGGCAGAAAAAGATCAAAAAATCAATCTAGAAGCTAATATAGCCGACATATTAAGCGTTATTGATCAAGAGCGTGAACGTGAAATTATTACCAGGCGTTTTGGCCTTTATGATCGCCGTGAAACATTGGAACAAATCGGCGAACTTTTGGGTATCACACGTGAACGTGTCCGCCAACTTGAAAAAGCCATACTAGCTAAACTTAAAGCTGCAGTCGAGAACGGAAAAGTGGCCTCGATAGGAAATATCGAAAAAATGTTTATTCGAGAGTTGACAGAAATGGGACGAGTTGCCAGGGTCCAAGATTTGACAGACCGACTTTTTGATAGTTCTGGTAATCAACAAGACCGTTCAAGAGTGGCATTCATTGCTGAGCTTTCGCAGGGCCTTACGGTTGTAGACCAGAACGACAATTATTTCCTAAGTGTTGGAATTCTTGAATATGGAGATTCTAAAAAAATTCGCGATGAAGTCGATAAAATTGTATCGGCAATCAAGAAACACGGTGAACCTCTTTCGATAGAACAACTTCACCAGCAGTTGCCCTACGAACATCCAAGTTATGTCCGGGCATATGCCAGCGTCTCAAAGTGCCTAGCTCATCTGGGAAATAACTGGGGATTAGTAAAGTGGCCAACCGTAAACCCAAAGAATATTCGTGATAAAATATTCGTTATTTTGACCGATGCCAACAAGCCTATGCATTTTTCAGACATCGCTGAATCAATCAAAGACAGCAGCTTTAAACGCAAAGATGTTACAACCCAAGCTATTCATAATGAATTAATCAAAGATGGTCGATTCGTCCTAATTGGCCGTGGTATATATGCACTGGACAGTTGGGGATTTAGCCGAGGAACGGTTGCTGATATTATCGCTGACGTGTTAAAAGAGTCTAAAGAACCACTTCATCGCGATGAAATCGTAAAACGAGTTTTAAAAAGCCGTCAAGTCAAAGAAACGACAATTTTGTTAAATCTTCAAAGTAAAACTCAATTCAAGCGGGTCGCCAAAGCCACCTACGTTTTTGAGCCGACATCAAATTAACATTTGCCAATCAGACCTGCTAATGAGACAATATTAGAGTAAATATGGGTACGATTTTGTCTATTTTAAATTTTTTACTGCAGTGGTATATTTGGGTTCCAATCGTAATCGTTCTACTTTATTTAACTTGGCGGAATTATCGTCGGATTGATGAAGAAGCTGTCGAAAGCGAAAGTGACCTTCTGGTACTGGAAATTCCAAAAGCAAATGATAAATCAGAGCTTGCAGCCGAACAACTGTTCGCAAGTTTGCATGGTATTTTGCGCGACAAAGAAGAGCTAAAGATTAATAAGGGCAAGCAAGAACACCTTACTTTCGAAGTGGCCTCAATTGACGGGCAGATTCGTTTTTACGCCTGGGTACCTAGGACTCTTCGTAGTTTTGTCGAGGGTCAGATATATTCACAATATCCCAGTGTTCAAATCCGGGTCGCAGATGAAGATTACGTCAAACACGAAAGCAAACACAGCGTAATTTATTCCTCTGAAGTTACTCTAATAGACAGCGAGGTTTTACCGATCAAAACCTTTCAAAACTTCGAAGTTGACCCACTTGCAGGGATTACTGGAGCACTTGCAAAACTAGAGTCGACAGGTGAGGAGGTTTGGATACAAATACTTATCAGACCGATTGAAGACGATTGGCACAAAACATCAGACCGATGGATAAAAAATATTAAAAAAGGCGGAACGGCCTCTATTTTTGGAGAAGGTGGCGGCTTTGTCTGGTTAACCGGACTACTAGAGGCCCTTTGGAAACCACCCGAAGCAGGGCAGGGTAGCACAATCGTCAAAGAGTTGTCTGAACGTGACAAAACTCGTATATCAGAGGCTGAAAAAAAGGCAACAAAACTTGGATACCAAGTAAAAATTAGACTAGTGTATCTAGGGGAGAGTACTGCAAATGCTCACCTTCGCATGCAGGCAATTGTAGGAACATTCAAGCAATTTAATAGTACTAATTTAAACGGTTTTAAAATGTCTGATGCGAATTTTAGCACAGAATCAATAACTAAATATAATAATCGTGAATTTAAAGATATTGGTTTTATCCTGAATATTGAAGAGTTGGCGAGTGTTTTTCACCTACCACATACTAATGTCGAAACACCGAATGTCGTCTGGGCAAGCAGTAAAACGGCTGAACCACCATCAAAGTTACCAATTATTACAGGAAACACCGAAATTGACGAAAATATCAGCGCCTTTGGACTTACAAATTTCCGTGGAGTCAATCATCAGTTTGGCATGCTACGCTTGGATCGCTCACGACATGTATATATTATCGGTCAAACCGGTTCTGGCAAAACCGGAACATTAGCCTTGTTGGCATTAAGTGATATTTTCCACGGACACGGATACGCTATTATTGATCCGCACGGTGATTTCGCTGTTGATAATATGCGGTTTATCCCCGGTAGCCGCTTAGAGGACGTGGTTTACTTCAATCCAGCTGATACGGCTTTTCCATTAGGTTTTAACCCGCTGGAAGTAACCGACCCAAATCAAAAGACTAATATTAGCTCTGAGGTTATTGGCGTATTAAAGCGCATGTTTGGAGAATCTTGGGGCCCACGACTTGAATATATACTGCGCTATACCATACTGGCACTGCTGGACCGCCCTGAAACGACAATGTTGGACATAACGCGGATGTTAACAGATAAAAAATTCCGTGAAAACACACTTAGTTATTGCACTGACGCAGTAGTCGCAAACTTCTGGAAGGTCGAGTTTGCCAGTTGGAATGATAGGTTCGTTGCTGAGGCCATTTCGCCAGTTTTAAATAAAGTTGGTGCATTTACGGCAAATCCAATAATTCGAAATATTATCGGGCAACCCAAATCAACGTTTGATGTTCGCAAAATAATGGACGAAGGAAAAATACTAATCGTTAATTTGTCAAAAGGCTTGATAGGGGAGGATAACGCATCAATCCTTGGCGCATTCATAGTAACTAAAATTCAGCTGGCTTCTATGAGTAGATCTGATATCGAACGGATTGAAGATAGGCGTCCGTTTTATCTATATGTTGATGAATTTCAAAACTTTGCAACCGATTCCTTTGCCACAATCCTGTCTGAAGCTCGTAAATACGGTCTTAATTTGACCGTTGCCAATCAATACATCAGCCAAATGGGCGAAACTGTACGTGATGCGGTCTTTGGAAATGTCGGAACCATGATTTCATTTAGGGTTTCGGCTGACGATGCGCCGATTCTGGCAAAACAATTTGAACCACAATTCGAACCAAACGATCTATTGCAAATGCATAATCGAAACTTTGTTATCAATATGGTAATTAACGGTGAAAAAGCACCGGCTTTTAACGCCAGAACCTTAACCTTGCCGATACCACAGACAGATAACACTGGTCGAATAGTTGAAAACACTCGTCGTCACTACAGCAGGAGTCGCGCAGAAGTTGAAAATGAGATATCAGACGCCATCAAACCGGCTAACAGCCCCCAGAAGGCATCTGTTGCTCATAAGCACGATATTAAATGGCCAATTGGCATAAAACCTGTTTTCGATGACACCAAAGCAGAAGGGCAGGCGGCAGCTATCTCCCCTGATGAACAGAGTGCAGAGTCTAAACCAAAACGAAAACGTGTAAGAACTCGCAAAAGAAAGAGCTCGGATACTACGGGCAGTAAGCTAGAGAGTGATTTGAAAATCAAACACTAATATCCGTTCGTGAATATTGTCTTAATAAAAAAATATACAGAACATAATTAGAACATTGATATAAACAACAAATGTGTTAGAAGATTACATAGAGCAGACTTCGCATATATTAAAATAATACATAAATAAGCAGTTTAGTATAGCAAGTAGGAAAAACGTGTGCAGTAAAACAAAAGTTAATGAAATCAGTGAGGCGGGAAGTAGCAGGAAATTATTTTGAAATAATACATAGAACAGGACGCATGTTGATTCATGTTTTTGACATATGCTTAACGTCGCACAATATACCTTTTACGACATATTATATATAAACACATCATGACTTACAATGTGTCTATACTGTTGCTAATAAGTAGTATACACTGTCAAAAGTAGGGCGATACCACTCCGCATGAATATGTATGTTGTTTGTTTTGTTAATGTATTATTCACTTTATTTATATATCGCTTGTATTCAATTCGTACCCGAAAGGATCAGTTGGCGTTAGTGCAAATCGACAACCAACTGTCCTGCGTATAATCATGTATTTGCTTTTCCACAGACATGTTTCAATATATATACCACTACACTATTCTCACCTAACTTTGGTAATTTGCTTTTTTATCATTTTGGTATTAAAGTATGTTTTTTAACTATTTATAAACACGTTTCGTAAATAGAACAATAATGGAACACTGCTGAAGGGTGGAGCAAGGTACTCTGGAACTATTTATAAAATGCTTTTCCGCTAACGCGCACATCAATATACCCAGGCGTCTGTCCACGTGACGTAAAATACCTGATTGCCGTTACCATATCTTCTACCTGCTCCCCCGCTGGACGATCGATCGATAGTTTTATATAATAACTTGTTTCTTTCAATCGAACTTCAAGTTCACGTGTTGTATTTGGTGGAAGTAGTGCCTGCGTAACTGTATATCCATTTGTTTTTGTCAAAGATACGATTCGACCGACGAAACTAAGAAATCTATTACTTGCAATTGCTGTTGTAGTACCGGGTTTATATGTAATACCGCTATTATCAACAATTTGAACAGATGGATTCGGGAAATAATTTAGATCGAAAGCAAACCCGCTTGAGTCAACGTAGTACTGTTTGTTATTAATCTGCCATCCAGCAACCGGTGAACGCATCGTAATTGTAAAATTAGTGACCCCAAGGCCAACCGCTCTACCTTGAGTTACCTTTGATACTTCTGGTAGTTTTGAAGATACGAAATCTGATAAATTCGATTGATTTAGAAAAAAAGTGAGTCTACTGATTGGATTTTGATCTAGATAATTCTGCACAACATATTGATACCTCCCCTTGTCTACGGTCTTTGATAACCCTATATTTGACACCCCAATACTTACTGTAGCGGTAAAATTGACAATTAATAACCAGATGGGAATCGCCGAAATAAATATTATAACTAAAATAGTAGAGACTTTCCGCCGTTGTATTGACAGACTGTGAACATGAGTCCTAGGAGATTTCAAATCCGCATTCGCGCTAGTACTACTGCTAAAACGATTCGAAGTTGTTCCTGTTAATGTCCTGTTTCGTTTAAAAACGTGAGTACTAGTTGATGTAGTATCAGTCTTTTGAGCATACCTTCGTCTGGGGATGTTTGATTTATTCTTCGAAAATATTTTCATAACTCTTACTTTGCACTGTTAATTATCATTTCGGCAACATCACTTGCGGCATTCGGATGTGCAAAAGAAGAAAAAATTCGCACCATCTTTTCTGTACTTGTTTTGTTTGCAAGTAATTTTCCAACAATCGTAACGATTTTGTCAGGATTTTTTACTATGTCATCCTCATTAACAACCACAGCGGCATTACTCTTTTCATACACATAAGCGTTTTTCAGTTGATGACCACCTGTCAGTTTAGCGTTCGGTATCAATATTGTTGGTTTTCCAAGCGACGCAAGTTCAAGAATTGTTGTTGCACCAGCCCTAGTAATAACCACATCAGAGGCCCCTAGAAGTGATGCGAAATTATCGGAAATAAAAGGATATAATTGAAAGTTTTCATTATTTTCAGGCGTTTTTGACACGATGTCGTCGTACTGCCCTATTCCACAAATTAATACAACAGAGCTTAATTTTAGTAATTTTTCCAATGTTAAAATTATTGTATCGTTAATCAGACTAGCGCCAAGACCACCACCAGTAACAACTACGAGTGGTTTATCGGTTGCAATCCCCCACTTCGCTTTAGCAGCTGTTTGTTCCTTTTTTGATAATTCATGATACTCTGTCGCTATTGGTATCCCAACATAACGAGATTTTTCGATAGGATAATTGTAGTGTTCAAGCGGGGCACCGGTTGCTATCGCTGTCGCCCATTTCGCCAATATACGATTAGTAAGACCCGGATGAGCATCCGAATCATGTACGACCAAAGGGATTCGAAGTAAATATACCGCAACCCCAACCGGAAGACAAACATATCCACCCTTTGTAAAAACAACATCTGGCCGCCAGACGATTAGTTTGAATAAGCTTTGAAAAAAACCAGCAACAACTAAAAACATATCTCGAATATTTCGAAATACAAGGGATGGCCACAACAGCTGACGTATAAACGAAATATGATGATACCGCCTGAATTTACCTGCTAGAATGGTTTGTACAGGAATTTTATCATCAAAATGACTAATTAACTCTGCTGCCTGTACGGCAAATTTATTATCACACCAAAATCTTATTTCTGACTGGGGGTGTTTTTTTCTAATCTCGCGTAAAACCGCTACGACTGGAGTAACGTGCCCGCCCGACCCTCCGCCGACTGCTAAAATTCTCATTATTAGCCTCCTTTAATTTTGACGAATGTACAGTATAACGCGATAGCTGGAAAACTAATCCAAGCGCTGCTGCAATGAATAGCATACTTGTGCCCCCAAAACTTAGTAGTGGCAATGTGATTCCCGTTAATGGGAATATTCCAATCATCGATGCTATGTTTAGAATAACATGAGAAGCCAACCATCCAAAAACTCCAGCCGCTACTAGTTTTAATCTGATATCAATTAAGTGGTCCATCACTTTTAATATCCGTATAAGTAAAGCCGTAAAAAGCGCTATTATCACAAACAGGCCGATAAAACCGAAGGTCTCACCCATAATTGCGAATACGGAATCATTTATTGCTTCAGGTAAATAGCCTGTTGCTTGAACACTGTTACCTATTCCAACCCCGAATAGACCACCTGTCCCAATTGCAATTTTCGCATGCTCGATGTGGTAGCTATTTGGATCACTAATTGAAGTATTGTCACCCTGAAAATATGTCAATATTCGTTCCATCCTATGTGGCACACTTACAACAAAAACCAGTCCTATGGCGGCAATTGAAAGTAAAACAATCCCACCAATCCGTTTATTTATCCCTCCTATAAACAACATCGAAGCAATGATACAGATAAGTGATATACCCGTTCCCAAATCTTTTTGTAGAACAACTATGAAAAACATTGAAACGGCAGTAATGGCCGTAAGCGGAACGATTGTATTTTGAATATCATTTACCTTCCCCTGGCGCACTTTGTTTCCCAAAAAGCCAGCAATAAATATCAGAATTGCAAATTTTAACAGTTCTGATGGCTGAAGACTTCCGAGTACTCCTAAATTAAACCATCGAGTTGCCCCAAGCGACTGTTGTGCTATCCCCAAATTTGCCCACCCTGCTATCGCCAACAGTAGACACACTATAAGTGCAACGACTAATATTTTGCTAGCTTTTTTTGTAACTAATTTGTATGACATGACGGACATAGCACCAAAAGCTAAAAGTGCAATTACCAAACTGACTGCCTGTTTTAAAAAGAAATATGTATCTCCGTAATGCCCACCGTAGGCATTGTTAAGTACATTAGCACGTTGCGGACCGATTGCATACATAATAATAAGTCCCAATAGCATCAAAAGGCCCATATATAACACTATTAAATAGTCCGGCCTATGGCGGCGCACGGTATTAACATCATTATACTGAGCTTCTTTAGAAAGAGAGTCTAAGTATCCATGACGTTGATTGATTGACACTTTAAATACTACCCCCCGCCATTGCCATGAGTACTCCAATAAATGCAGCGACAATAGCTATTATCCAAAAACGCGAAGTCACTTTTGTCTCAGCCCAACCAGATGCTTCCAAATGTTGGTGAACTGGTGCCGAAATAAATATCTTTTTATGAAAAATACTTTTACTAACAATTTGGATTAAGCTTGATCCGGCCTCGGCAACAAAAATTATTCCTATTATTGGCAGCAAAAATAATGTGTTTGTTAACATTGCCACAACCCCAAGTGACGTACCTAAAGCAAAACTCCCGACATCCCCCATGAAAAAACGCGCTGGATATATATTAAACCACAGATAACTTAGTAAAGCTCCAACAACAGTAAAACAAAAACCGGCTAAGAATAGTTGTGATTGTAAAATAGCTATAATCCCAAACGCTACATAACTAATTGCAACAAGGCCACCCGCCAGACCATCCAATCCATCACTGATATTAACTGCGTTACTGGTTGCAACTACGGCAAACGCGAACAGTGGTACGATTAACCATCCCAGTGATAACCCGCCAATAAACGGTATGTATATTGAAACAAACCCAAGCTTTGTATAAAAAAACCAACCCAGCGCCAAACCAATAGCAATTATCATTAGGAATTTTATACCTGACCGTAAACCAGCAACACCACCGCCTGAACCTCGGACATTAATAATATCGTCCAAAAGTCCTACAAACGCACCGCCGACAAGCGCTGCAATCGGCAACCACGTTTGACCTCTATTGAGGTTAAACAATAAGGTTACTAGGACGATTGCCGACACAAACACCACCCCAGCCATCGTTGGGATATTCCGTTTAAATTTGTTAGCATGAAGTTTGTTGAAGACTTCAAGCTTCTCGCCGGTTGTACTGTTAGTACGCTGTTTTTTCCAGAATTTATACCTATATGCCGTTAGTGTGTAGATAGGCGTAAATAGCATTGCCACAATAAACGCCCCGACGCTTAACGAAAATGTTCCGGCTAGTTCGTGAGTTAGTTGAATCAGTGTATAACTGTGCATATGTTACCCTTTCGGTTGTATATTTAAATATCCTAACATCCAGTTTGAAATGTCTGTAAATATTGGCATTGCATCATAGTTCCCAGCTAGTTCCTTGTGGTCGCCTGATACCTGTACCATTATGACATACCTAGAGGTACTTTCGGTACCTCCGTAACCTAAATACGTTCCAATCGTCTCGTCACTAGAATATACACCCTTGTCATTAATTACCTGTGACGTACCGGTCTTGCCACCAATATAATATCCCGGCTTATCAACGCCTGGGAAATTTGTTGTTCTGGCAATATGAGTCATTTCTCGCACCTGATAAGCAGTCGCGAGTTTAATCGGACGAGTAGGAGTATTAATTTTATTCGGGATATAATTGCCCCTTTTATCAATTTTACCCGCTAAGATTGTTGGTTTGAAATAATTACCACCGTTAACAATAGAGTTAAAGGCTGAAGCGACTTGAATCATTGTCACATCCATCCCTTGTCCAAATGCCATATTTGAATATCTGACAGCATTCCCTTGTTCTTCTGTAGGAGAAATTATTATACCCGCCCTTTCTCCCGACACCTCAACCCCCGTTAATTCTCCTAAATGAAATTTATTATGAAAATAATCGTACATTGTATCGCGGGCCTGCCTGGTTATACTCATCCCATCCCCCAGTCTCATTGCTACGGTAACAAATCCTGTATTAAGAGACCAGTTCATTGCGTGTTGCAAAGTAATTGTTCCTGTTTGACCTAAAGAAGCATTTGATATCGTAACATCATCAACTTGGATATGATCGGTGTTAATATACGTCGAGTTTGCATCGACCACTCCTTTGTCGATACCCGTTGCCATAGTCAGAGTTTTCATATCAGAGCCTGGTTCATACGGCGCTGAAACAACACCGTTGTTAAAAACTGCGTTATCTTGAACTTCATTTATTTTTGATGGATCGTATGTGGGCAAATTTGCCATAGCTAGAATTTTGCCGGTTTGGGGGTCTAATATTACCGCATTCCCTCTGGTTGCTCCGGTTCGTTTTAGTCCGTTTGCCAGGGCTTGCTCGGTGTATGATTGTATGCTTGGATCAATACTAAGTACTTCATTAACTCCGTCAACAGCAGGCTTATTTACGTTGTTATTTCCAATTGTAAGCGGGATATCGTTTACGTCAGTAACCGACTGCAATAAGCCGTTTTTACCGGTAAGTTGGGTGTTTAGTTTTCCCTCTACACCGTATTGACCGATTCCATCGTCGTTTACAAAACCCAGAATCTGAGCAGCCAAGGTCCCTTCCGGATAAACCCGTTGGTTTCCAGCTTGAAAACCTATACCGCTGAGGTTTTTTGCCTTTATCATATTCGCCTGTGCTAAGGTAATTTTTGTTGCTAATATTTGATAGCGAGTATCTTTTCTATCTAAGAGACCCTTTAGATTTGATCTGACATTACCACCAGCTACATATTGTATTGTTGAAATAATTTCGTTAACATTTGTGACCTCAGTTGGATCAGCAAATACGGTATAAACATCTTGGTTCATCACAAGAGGAACAGGAGCTTGCCCGGAAAGAGCATAAATACGTCCGCGTTTTGCGGGAATTGTTAGTCTTTTCACCTGCTCTTTACTAGCAAGGTCGATATAATATCCGTGCTGAACTACTTGCAAATAAAACAACCTTACGACGAATATAGTCATAAGGCCGAATAATATTGCCGCTAAAACTTTTGACCGGCTACCTTTTTGAAGTTCTAGTTTCATGGCTTTTATTGTTGATTTGCGTACAGTGTGGTGACTGGTGCTGTCATAGTTGCTGCGACGCTGCTTTTCTTGACAGTTTCAAGCGCTGTTAGTCTGGCGTTTTCAACTTGGAGATCATTTTTTTGAGTATTTAGAGCAGCAATCTGGCTGTCTATCTGTTGGGTTTTATAATCATAGCTGGTGGCGCGAGTAGCCTGAGTTAAATATACTAAACCGAGTACAGTAATCATAAGTGCAACAATCACTGTATGCGCCACAGGGCCAAGTTTAATATTTGAAACGTAAGCAACGGTATTTTGGTTCCGTGACCAATTTTGCTGACGACGATTGTTAAATGTTTGGGAGTATTGGTATGACATTGTGGTGGTGTTTTCGTTTATGTTTATTTTAGGTATGCCCCGCCCGAAGACGGGGCTGGATATTACTACTTTACGTGGACAGTAACTACTTGAGCTACGTCCGAATATTGTACCGGAATGTGAATTGGCATGGTGTTTTGCCCTTTCTTTTTTTGTTTTTATTTATTTTTCACTGCGACCCGCAGTTTACTACTGCGTGCTCGCGGGTTGTGAACGTCGTTTTGACTCCCTAGAACCGGTTTTTTGGTTAACGGGAAAAGTTTAGCCTCGTAACCTGCGTCAAATTGCCCTTTGAAATAGTGTTTGACTATCCTGTCTTCTAGACTGTGAAAGCTTATGATGCCGACTCGCCCGCCTGGTTTTAACAGATCGGGCAAGTATGGCAACAGGTCTTCGATTTGCCTTAGCTCATCGTTGACCGCAATCCGGAGTGCTTGAAAGGTGCGAGTGGCTGGATGGATTTTTTTCCATTTTCCACGATACAATTTTTTGATCAATTCGGCGAGTTCGTTCGTTTTCGATAGTGGTCTGTTTGCGACTATTGTGTTTGCAATAGTCCTTGAGAATCCGGCAGGCTCTTCACCGTACTCGGAAATGATACGCACAAGTTCCGTCGATGAGGCAGTGTTGACAAGCATCTCTGCCGTCCTTACCTGACGTCGGTCCATCCGCATATCCAGCGGACCACTATTTGTAAACGAAAACCCTCGTTCGGACTGATCGAGCTGTGGTGACGACACCCCCAGGTCAACCAGTATCATGTCAAATTCCTGACCTTCATCTGTTAATTGCCTCACGGCAGAAACAAAATCCATGTGCAGAAGCCTTGTCCCCTTTTTTGATAATGGCTCTAGGCATTTTATTGCGCTATCGTCACGATCAACCAAGACAGACTCGGCATAATTACCGGTAATGTCCAGAATTCGATTCGCGTGCCCACCATATCCTGCCGTCAGATCAAGATAACTCTCGTCCTTTGCGGGATTTAGCAGTTCAAGCGTCGACTCTAGTAAAACCGGAACATGTTGTAAGTTTTGTGGTGGATGTTCTTTAATACTCATTCGTCCCTATTTTAACATAGAGAACGTCGAGATCACCTAACTGGTAGCTATGGCTGTTTGTTTTTATATCTGTTTGTTTTTGTATAAGTAGCCGAACAATAGTATGGTTGCAAAAGCAAATCATAATTTATTCTTCGGTTGAGAGACTTATGTGTGAGGTGGAGTTTTTTTGGGAGGTGTGTTTTTTTGCACAAAGAGCGCGGAGTTTTTAATGTGGTTCCGAAGCC
>JAYSMZ010000023.1:0-7950 GCA_043724245.1 bacterium | reverse complement strand
ATCTTGC
This sequence comes from bacterium, assembly GCA_043724245.1. Taxonomy (GTDB): domain Bacteria; phylum Patescibacteriota; class Saccharimonadia; order Saccharimonadales; family Saccharimonadaceae; genus UBA1547. Next base: position 7,943 of record JAYSMZ010000023.1, on the reverse strand, counting down.
ATTACTTTATTAGATTAACACAAAATATTGGCCCATGATACAATTGCAAATATGAATATATATTACGATGCCAGATGGACACGGTTCCCTTTTCATGATGGAATCAGTCGCTATGGAGCCGGAATAATCCAGGGCTTCAAAGAAAACAAAATACCAATTACCCTATTAATCAAGGATAAAAGGCAGCTGAAAATGTTGCCCGTGGACATACCTTATCTTTTAGTTAACGATCCGTTGTCGATTAAAGAACTATTTATCGCGTACAAACTAAATAAACTTGGCGCAGATATGGTGATTAGCCCCTTTCAGATTATCGGTGTGTGGGGACGAAAATACAAACTTATTGTTACACTGCATGATACGATTTATTATCTTCACCCACAGGCTCCAACAAACATGGCATTTGGACAACGAATAGCGTGGCGTCTGTTTCACATGGCAAAATGGCCACAGCGGATATTATTAAATAATGCCGATAAAGTCGCCACAGTCAGCAACTACTCAAAAGGAAATATCCAAAAACTCGACCTAACTGATCGTGAAATATGTGTAATTTATAATGCTCCAAGCCTCGATAAATCCCAGTTGCACCGCGCCAAAGAAAAAACAAAAGACATACTATATATGGGTTCTTTTATGTCATACAAAAATGTGGAGGTTTTGATTAAGGGAATGGCTGACCTACCACGCGATTTTACTTTGCACCTGCTAAGTAAAATCCTTGATAATCGCAAGGTTGAGCTTAGTAAACTTATTAAATCAGGCGTCAATGTTGTATTCCATAATGGCGTCAGCGACGATGAATATATAAAACTATTACAAGGCGCTTATTGTCTGGCTTCTGCCTCAAAAGAAGAAGGTTTCGGACTGCCGATTATTGAAGCTCAGATGATTGGAACACCGGTTGTATGCAGTGATATGACAATCTTCCACGAGGTAGCTGGCGATGGTGCGTTGTTTTTTAATTACAATTCCCCTAACGAATTCGCCAAGCAGGTTAAAAAACTGGAAAAATCCGAGTTTCTTGCAAATTTAGTTGAAAAAGGCTATAAACAAGCCGAAAAATTTTCTTGGAAACAGTCCGCCAAAAAATTGTATGATATTTGCGAAGAACTTGTCGACCAAAAGCAGTGATAAGCTAAAGACACTGTCGTCTATTCTTGGTATAATAAAACATGAGTAAAATTCAAAGGCGGGGTTAGATTGGTTTAATTGATGTTTAGAAAGAAAGCTGAAAATTTAGGCGTCGTTTCTGGCAGATTACCAGATTTCGAGTATCTCAAGAAAGATGATGTCTATTTGGATAATGCCTGCCAAAGCCCCAGGCCGCAACCTGTTATAGACGCTATGACGAATTATTATCAGACTTATAATGCCTGTGCTGGCCGAGTCAAATACAAATGGGGCCAAAAGGTCGATTCGCAGATCGAAGAAACCCGCAATCTTGTAATTAACTACATGGGACTTCCAAAAAAGCACTATATTTGTTCTTTCACGCTAAATACTACATACGGGATCAACCTGGTCCTTGGGCAATTACCATCAGGAATATATAGACAGGTTGTAACCAGCGAAATCGAACATAATTCAGTTTTTCTTCCAACTATAAATCTAGTCGACAAATTAGGGATTGAACGTAAAGTCCTAAAAAGAATGGATGACGGTAGTTTAGATTACGACATATCCGATCTTGAAAAATCAATCGTAGTAGTTAACACTACCTCTAATATTGACGGTCGATTATTATTAAACATAAAACAATTAGTAATCGATACGCACAAATCCGGTGGAATTGTAATAATTGACGCTGCCCAAACAATGGCTCATTATCACGAGCTTCTTGTTGGATGTGAGGCTGACGCGATTTGTTTTTCAGCACACAAAATGTACGCCGGTAGTCTGGGAGTTATTGTAATCAGAAAAGATTTGCTTAAAACTTTAAAAATCGGTGTAATTGGCGGCGGGATGGTTTCAAGTGTCACAAAACAAGGCTATACCTTACTGCCAGATGATATCACTAGCTGGTTAGAACCCGGGCTTCAGGCGTATGGGGAAATTATTAGTCTAAAACATGCAATTTTATGGCTTAAAACAATTAAGCAAGACGGGTTAGGACCATCTCAATATATTGAAAAGCTTTCAAAGTTTCTATACCAAGGCCTAGCTGAAATACCGAGTATAAAGATTTTAAACAAAAGTCCTTCATCATTAATTAGCATATACTCTGAAAGTGTCGATGCCCATAGATTGGCGGCATTTCTGTCTACGTCTGGGATAATGGTCCGTAGCGGATACTTTTGCTGTCATTACTACCTACTAGAAAAAAATAAATACCCACCATTACTTAGGTTCTCAATTGGGCTTCAAACCACCGAAGATGACATACGAAAAACGATTGATATAATGAAGAAAATAACGAAAGGTTAATAGTAATCTATGTTTTGTATTGCAGCGTTTATTGTTCTTGCCGTAATTAGTATATTTTCTGCTAGATATCGAAAACTTGCCGTAAAAGCCTGGAGCTGTACTCTTCGTCGGGTAACATTGCGACCATGCGACACTTCGTTCAAGGAAGAAACCAAAAATAAACTTCTCAGCCATGTCGCCAAAAAAACACCGCGATTAGTCAAGACGGCCGACGTCGGTATCGAAGTTGCGTCTTTTGTTTTGGTAATCCTAACTATTTGGAGCATATTAGTCGTCCTTGAGGCGGGACTAAATTTGTTTGTTTGGGGCACATGCAGTCCTTCTAGCGCATCATCTTGCAGCCTTAGTTCTGAATCGTGCTCAATTGATAAGGTTGATAAAAATCTTTGGCAATTGACCACCGAAGGAAAGCCAATTGATTGGTTCGTAAATCAAGCAAATGATTTAGGATACACAATTTCGAATATACCTACTAGACTACAGTCATGGGACGCAACAAAATTTCTACCGCAAAATGCAACTTATTTCAATAAATTTGATTCCTCCAAAAAAACTGCGCTGGAAATCATCGATCCCGGTTGTATAGTCTGTCAGCATCTGTTTAAAAACATTAAATCCACCAGTTTTGAAGATAAATATAATCTTACCTACATAGCCTACCCGATTGAAAATCCGGAAATCGCAGGAAAATACAAGTTTGTTAATTCATATGTCGTAACTCAGTACCTGGAGGCGATAAAAATTAATCCGCTATCCGGTAAAAAAACACCGGCTGATTGGCAGATACTAGAGCGAATTTATACAAGTAAAGACGCCGACAGCACGCCTTTTTTGATAAAGATAAATACGATGCTTGACGTAAAACAGACTAAAAACCTGATTACGGATTGGTTGAAAGCAATAGGATATAATCAGGCACAACTTGAAAAAATTGAGGCTGATGCAAACAGCAAAAAAGTATCAGATATCATTAAGAATAACCAGGATATTGTCAAAAACAAAATTAAAACCGTTAAAATACCTACTATAATTTACGACGGAAAATTACGCAGTGGTCTCGTTAACACCAGCGATCTTCGTTAGTACTTGGTTATATTACAGCTACCAGCTTCCAGAAAGCAAATTTATAACATAAACACCACAACCTCTATCTAATATATGCTAGTAATCTACTAGTTGGGATTAGCTTGATTATCTGCCAATTCAGTTCATTAATTCTGATTCTATAAAGTAGTCGGATGGTTTATCAACGGACTTCGACTGGTTATATCCTGAGAACTCAAATGTACCGACAGTATCACCGTCAGTAGTTGTCCCTGTGAACTCAATCTTGATTATCTGTTTTGTCTTTATGTCTACCCATACGGTAAAAGTCTTAAGTTTATCTTCGCTTTTACTACCTTCCTTAAAATAACTGACGTCCTTGGCAATAGCAGCTGCGACCTTGTTGTATTGTGATTTATCATATGAAAGTGAATATTTGTATGCGTCAACCCCAGCAGTATTTACTTTTGAACTCTCGTCAATTGTATACATTGATTTATTTTGTAGTAATTTTACTACTTCGGCTCTTTGTGCATCTTTAAGGTTGGCGAAAGGTGTTAACAGTATGCTTGATAGAAATTCTAGTGGCGTCTTTGCAAAGGAAGCAAACTGATCGCTACTGCGAACCTTTATCCAATTGTCTTTTAGTTTCGCCTCAATTGAGCTAAAACTTGGTGCTAATTCCGGGCTAGTGGATGTAAACCGATTGTATTTAACATAGCTATTGTCACTAATTTTTATTATTTTCCCACCGACGGTCATTGGTGATGTTGTCCCACTTACATTCATAGAAAAGTCACCCATAGCATTAAGATCTTTTTGGCTATTCATATCCATATACATTTTTGATGATATGTTCGCCAAATTACCATCTTTGCTTGTCAATGATATTTTTTGGTCCACTGTTACAGACTTCGTTTGCAACATCTTGTCATTCATATCTTTAAAAACAGATTCGGCACTGGGCGTACCGAACACCATAACAAAGACAACTAAAAAGACAAAGACTGCAATAACACCGATAATCCACTTATTACGTTTGCTTAATGCGCCTTTTTTAACAGATTTTGCCATATCAACTCCTATTTAATAATTATATTAATGATAACACTTTTTTTATCTATTAATCAATTTTGATTAACCTAAAAAGTATAATGAGTTCCGTTTTTTTATCCAAAGAAAGGACAAGTCTTTTTGACAATAATGTTTCTTTACCAGATATCTTGTTTTTTCACCGACATTAACTCCGAAGCGAGGTATTGGAACACAAAAAATAATACGCTAAAGCACGCCAAAAGGACACCTATATACATAGAAATAAAGAGGTTAAATATTGGTTTTTCGGTCAACTGTGAGGTAAAAGCAAGAATTACCGGAATAAATATCAAAATAAATTTCATTATTATAAATAAAAATGGTGTAAGTTTTAGGCGACTTCTTTTTGAAACCTTCTTGTTTTGGGCCTGAAGGATCAGTGACGCAGCACTCTCAGCAGCCACTTGGACAACTTTTTTACTGGATTTTATTAATGTTGACGGGATTTTTATCAAAACATACAAAGTAAACACCACCATGGTGAACGTAATAACTGCGGTGATAATAATCATCGGAACACTAGCGGCCAAATCAACGTTGGTGGTGGATTGTGAGGTTTGTGTTACCGTTTCGGTGTTGATTGTTTTTGCAAGTCCAGTAATTAAACTCGAATAAAGCAATAAAACCCAAAGCCACTGGATTGAAATGAAAAAATAACCAATTGCACCTAAAAGATTCGTTACTTTTCTTTTTAGGTTATTTTTTTGTTTTTTATTCACAAACTTACAATACTAAATAATAACCCTATTAACAATATCAGTTAGTCCAGGTTTGGATATTTTTTCAATAACAACAAGCGCCAAGCTATATTTACAATTATTATTAATGTGACATATGCAATATCAAAAATTATTTTATTCAAAGAATGTATAGGAATTAATATCAAAAAATATACCATAACAAGATAAATAATAAGCGAAACAGCAATGTAAAGCAGTTGGAGCTTCCAGATTATTGTTGGTAACCCTAAAAATTTCTTTCTTCGCTTATGAACCATAAGTAAATTGTAACCCGATTATCTAGCTAGGACTAGAGCGTAATGGTTCAATAGCTTTGCATCACTAAGCACGGCGTTAGCCGTGGTTCGTGATGCAAAGCTATTGAACCATTACGGAAGACTTGCTTTATTAAGACTATTATTGTACTATAGTATATATTTTTATGAGTGAGTTTGGATTACAAAATGACCGCATAGATCGCTGTGACTGTTCAGAAACAGTAGCGACTTCCGATGTCTCAAAATTAACGCAAAATGATGTGGTAGTCGCCGAGTGGGATCAGATTTTAGCTTCGGAAGGATTGCCCGCTGAACCAGTCTACAATCTTGGTGTACCTGCCAGTTTGATGCAAAAAACGAAAGGTTTTATTAACGAAACTATTCGTAAGGCTGGTGATAAACCGTCTGAACAAGAAGTTGAAGAGTATCTGAAACAATTTCGTCAGCGAAACCCGCGCGAAGCCAGACTCTTGGCGGGTTTTGCATTAGACGGTTTTATACCGGTGTCAAATGGCCTTATGCCGGTTGATTTTGAAATAAGTCGTGGCGAAAACGAAGCCTATGAACAAGCTGAAATCTCTATGGATGTCAATCGAATACTAGGTGCACTTGCCGGTAGGGACATGGAGATTATCCAACTAAGGTTCGGTCTAGGGGGCAACAAGCCAGCAACTCTTGACGAAATTGGACAAAAAATTGGCGTTAATCGGGAGCGAGTTAGGCAGCTTGAATCTAGGGCTCTAGTTAAGCTGGAAACAAGAGGCCAGCGAATCGGATACCCAGTTGATGACAGTAAGGTATCAAGATTCCGAGAAAGATCATCATACGTGCGACACTCCATAATAGGTGCGGAAAATTGGACTGCTTTTTACAAAAAACAACTGGATAAATATGGACCAACCGCATACGAAGATTTTTTTGCAAGTAAAACCGACCCGGATCATGTTCAAGACGTGTATAGTTGTATATTCCATATGGAATCACTTGGCTTTTTAAAGAAAATGCAGCTTATTCAACAGGAACACATCAAGTATTATGGCAACACCACCCCACTATATAAAGTCGATCAAGCCCAAATTGAGCAGGCTGTCAATGACGCCATTGGTAAACATTGCGATGATCAAAGCCAGACAATGAAAATGACGTTAAGGTTGCTGGAACAGATGAGGAGTGGCTTACAGGAACATATGAAGGGTGGCCACGGGTATATAAATCAAAACCCGGATACATGGTTGCGGGAATTCACAGAGAGTTTACTTGACTAGTTATTGAATGTGATAAGTCTCTAGGAAGTGTATTTCGTAACTTATACTATCGTTTTTTTCGATTGTTTTGCTTCCCTTAAAAACGTCAATTCTCGCAATCGTTCAAAATCTTGCCCATATTCTGTTGGTTTGCCAGATTCCACAAATTTGATAGCTTCGTCAATATTTTTTGCCCAAACAGTTTCATAACCATGATCAATTTCTTTTTCGGTTCGTGATGGTTCGATAATTTTACCCGTAAGTTTAGCTATGAAACCATAGTGCTCGCCTTTCATTCCCCAGTCGTCTCTGTATTCATTTACTTGTCCAATTTCTGAAATAACTTCAATCGAGCTCGCACCAACTTCTTCGAGCAACTCTCTTTCTAAGGCGGTTTTAACGTCTTCCCCGGTATCAATCCCCCCACCAGGTAACTTATAATAATTATGGTTTGACACATGCATTAAAGCTATCCGAGACGTTTGGTCAAAAAGTATAGCCCTAGCCCCTGGCCTAATACGATACATTAACCATTTTTCAGGAGCATCCTGTCTACTAAAGTCTTTCTCGGTAATTGTTCTGATAATTTTCACTACTTAGTCTCCAACTTTATGTACGTTTAATATACCAAAAAAAGTCACCGGAAGGCAAGCGATTGATGATATCCAAACTATTTGAGGAATTAACATTAAAGGGAGGCATGCTATCTGTTAAATACACGACTTTTGCGCAAGCAATAGCCGAAAACGTGCAAGAAACCAATAAAATAATGGAGGATCAAAAATGACAATCAAAACCACTAAAAACGACCCCAATAACAGAAGTTGTGATGAGCTCAATGAGCAATTGCGTTCCTTATGGCTGGGATGGAGGGATTCGAACCCCGCAAACCTCAATAGATTATCGTATCAATTGCTTGCTATTATCGTATCGAAATGATACGATAATCTATATATAAATGAGGCTAGAACGATGAATATATCTCTAAGGCAACAAAAAATCATTAAAATTATCCTCAAAATGGGTAAATTACAGTCATCGGCAATCCATCAAGAAATTCTTAATAGTGGTGAGACAATCTCCCTCGTTTCAATAAAACGAGCTTTATCAGATATGGCCAAATCAGGTTTACTTTC
>JAYSMZ010000022.1:0-14707 GCA_043724245.1 bacterium | reverse complement strand
AAAAGTTTGTCTATGGTTTGGGAATTCGTCATGTCGGCGTTCAGACGGCGATTGATTTGGTCAACAAATTCGGTTCGTTGAAAACTTTACAAAACGCAGCCATTGAACAATTGCAAGAAGTTGATGGCGTCGGTAAAGTGGTGGCAGAGAGTATTGTCGCATGGTTCGCTGACCCGGATAACGAAGCGATGCTAAATAAATTTGAAAAACTTGGTGTATTGCCGTTTTTTGAAAAGAAAACAGGCAAACTAGTTGGCCAGAGTTTTGTTGTATCAGGCACACTGAAAACAATGTCGAGGGATATTGCTGCTGATAAAATTCGCTTACTTGGAGGAACTTTTCAAACGGCAATCGCCAAAGATACGACATATTTGGTTATCGGTGAAAAACCAGGTGTCAGCAAAATTAAAAAAGCCGGGCAATACGAAACAAAGGTAATCGACGAACAACAACTTGTGGGACTATTGAGAAAATAACGTGCCAAACAATAATCTTACAAGAAACGTACCGAAAAACTATCAGAGTTTTATATCTGAGTTACCAGGCTGCGACATGTGGCGGCATTTATATGTTAAGGACCAGGATAATAACGAAATAGACGCAACCGAAGACGGAAACAAATCCTGCGCCTATATGGTTTCAAGTGTTTTATGCATCTTCCAGTTGATTGATAAACCACATGCAACCGTAAAAACAACACTTGAACATATGGTCGAGGCTGGTTGGCAAAAAATTGATAAACCTATTAAAGGGGCAGTTATTCACTGGGAAGAACACCTAGGTTTTTATCTATCTGATGATTTTGTTGTCAGTAACAGCTCGTCACAAAAGTTAACCAAACGACACGGGCTAGTTCACGAAGGGCAAAAACCAATAGGATATTATATTCATCCAACTTTGCAATAATAAATACCTCGCCGACTAAGACGAGGTATTATTGCGCTTCGTAAATAAATTACCAGCTGCGTTGTCGGAATGAACCGCCACCGCTGCCACCGCGATCACCACCGCCGAAATCTCGCTTTGGGCGATCTTCCTTTGGTCGAGCTAGACCGACGCTAATTGCGCGTCCATCAAGTTCTTTGCCATCAAGTTGGTCGATAGCTTTTTGGTTATCTGGATCATTTGCCATTTCAACAAAGCCGAAGCCTTTTGAACGACCGCTATCACGGTCAGTGATAACACGTGCACTTGTAACTTCACCGATTTGCTCAAAATGAGCTTTCAAAGTGTCATCTGTAGTCGCATACGCTAAACTACCGACGAATAGATTTTGCTGTGCCATATATTTTTAGTACTCTTTTCTTCTTATCTGATTCTTAATTATCGTCAGATCGACCGCTTCTGCGATTCCTGCGAAGAAGAGAGTTTACCTTCGCTATGCAGCGAAAAGAGGTAAGCGCTCGCCTTTTGCCGTTATACGCGTGTGCTTCTGAACACTATTATTTAAGCATACTTTCATAATTATTACTAGTACAAGCATTATTGTATGATAAAATGCTTGTGTTTTATTCGGAAATAATCGATAATAATTCTATGGCTGGTGCGCAACAAGGGGTAACCTTTGCGCTAAAACAAATAGTATTAAAACAAAAACGTGCCCCGGGTGGGCGCGCAACAGCAAAAAGCAACAGCTACTCCAGACTATCTGAATGGGTTGTTGTTTTGCTTGTGCTTATGTATTGAAAAATGGTATAAAGGTAAGTATTATGAGTATCTTTATAACTGAAGAACAAAACCCAAATTATTCAAGATCAGGATTTACTATTGTTGAGCTTTTGGTAGTCATTGTAATTATTGGTATTTTGGGTGCCATTACCATTATTTCTTATACGAGTATTAGTCAAAAAGCAACTGCTGCCTCGCTTCAATCTGACCTGAATAGTGGGTCAAATCGGCTTAAGATGTATCAAGTAGAACACGGTCAATATCCTGACACCTTAACGCTTAGTGGTGCTGGCAATTACTGCCCAACTCCTAATGATACCAAATATTGTCTAAAATCAAGCTCTGGAAATACTCTTGATTATACGCCCGCCAGTGGCTCAAGTCCTCAATCCTTTACCTTAGATGCCACCAGCACCAACAATACAACCTATAGCGTTACTAATAATTTTTCACCATTTCTCGTACCACCTTTTATCGTTATTGGAAATCAAAAATGGATGAAATACAGCCTAAATGTTGGCACGAGAATTGCTGTAGCAACAAACCAAACAAACAACGGCACTGTTGAAAAATGGTGCTATGACGACCTTGAAAGTAACTGTGATACTTATGGGGGTTTGTATCAATGGGATGAAATGATGCAAGGCTCGGAATCAGAAGGTGCTCAGGGTATTTGTCCAAAAGGTTTACATGTCCCAACTGACAATGAATGGAAAACTTTAGAGATGTATCTTGGGTTGTCTCAGGCAGAAGCCGATTCTATGGGGGTGAGGGGTTCACCAAACGGAAATAAGTTAAAACCTGGTGGTTCTAGTGGTTTTAATGCTACATTTGGAGGTCTTGGCGACAGGGGCTCGTTTGCAGTTAAAGATACGTATGGATACTACTGGTCAAGCACTTTGTATAACGAGTCCAATGCCTATAGACGAATCTTGGGATCAGACATGGGGTGGGATTGGATACAGCGCGACAATCAAGGGAATAGTCGATCGCTATATGGCCATACGGTTCGTTGTCTTAGAGACAGATAGTATAAATTTAACTTGAATATGTTATTCAACATTACGTTAGCAGGAACTTGTAATTATATAGGTTATAATTATTACTATGTTAAAGAAATATATTCAAAAACGCCTTGAACAATATATTAAGGCATATTTTAAAAACCACCCAGAAGTAATATTAGTTGCTGTAACGGGCAGTGTGGGAAAAACTAGTACCAAAGTGGCAATTGCGACCATACTATCTGAGCGCTTTAGGGTGCGTCTTCACGAAGGAAACCATAACGACGTTCTTAGTTCGCCTTTGGCCATTTTAGGAATTGAATACCCAAAGAATATTAGAAAAATTAGAGAATGGCTGAGGGTTTTTAGGGCAGCAAAACAACGAATAAAAAACCCAACAGATGTTGACGTGATAGTTCAAGAATTAGGTTCTGACAGAATAGGCCAAGTACCACATTTTGGAACGTATCTCCATCCCGACATAGGGGTAGTAACCGCGGTTTCAGCGGAACATATGGAATTTTTTAAAACTGTTGATAACGTAGCAGCTGAAGAGTTATCGATTGCAAATTATTCCGAATTAGCACTGATTAACAAAGACGATATTGACGGAATTTATGCAAAACATCTGGAAAACGCTAAAATTAACACCTACGGAACAAGTGCAAGCGCCGAGTATCATTTTATAAGCATGGATAATGCCACCAAAGAAGGTAATGTCGGTCTATTTTATGCTCCAGAGTTGACCGATCCGATGCCGGCAACAATTAATCTAATCGGTGAACATACTTTACGACCAGTGATTGCTGCTGTGGCCGTCGGTATAAAACTGGGGATGGATACGTCAGAATTAACTCGTGGCCTTTCTAAAATTCGACCCCTATCTGGGCGAATGAATAGCCTAAAGGGTATTAATAAATCATTGATTATCGATGATACGTATAATTCCAGTCCACTAGCGGCGGAATCGTCACTTCGAGTGCTTTACCAATTGTTAGTACCTCAAAGAATAGTGGTTTTTGGTGACATGAACGAACTGGGTAAAACATCAGAATCCGAACACAAAGCCCTAGGTCATCTATGTGATCCAAATCAGTTAGCTTGGGTTGTTACGGTTGGTCCAGAATCAGAAAAATTCTTGGCTCCGGCCGCGCGAGCAAATGGCTGTCAGGTAAAAAGTTTTCAAAATGCGCTGCTTGCGGGTGCCTTTGTCCGCGGTGTAATTGCAAGCGGAGCGGTCGTTTTATTTAAAGGTTCACAGGGCGGAATATATCTGGAAGAGGCAGTTAAGTCCGTTCTTCATTCGTCTCACGATGAATCAAAATTGGTTCGTCAATCTCCAGAGTGGATGGTTCAAAAAAATAAATTCTTTTCAACTTTTCCCTAAAAAATATAGTTAATACAACAAATTCTTGTTATTGCTATAACGCTTATGATAAGCTGAAGTCAAACATACTAAACACCAAAAGGAACTTTATGCCAGAAGAACCACAAAACAATCAGCAGCAACATGAACCAACGCCTCATTTTGACGCCTTTTCAGGAAATAAAAACGAGCCTCAAACTAACTCAACGCAAAATTCGGCGTTTAATCCAAATTCAAACCCAATACCCTTACCGGTTTCTGAGACACACATAACGCCAACGCCAGTACAAAATGAACCAACAACCACTTATGCTCCGAATCCCGTGGTTAATCCAGAATTTGCGCGCGTGCCTGATGCCACGAATATTCAACCAGTCGCTTTGGTAGTAAGTTCAGGCAAGACAAAGTGGTTCAAACAAAAGAAATTCATAATTGGGATAGCATCAGCCTTGCTACTTGTATTAGTCGGCGGAGGTTCTGCTTTTGCATATGTTTCGTATTACCAAAATCCCCAAAAAGTAATATCCGACTCAATTATTAATGCCATTACATCTAAAACAGCTATTTATACAGGCAATCTTAGCGTAGATAATAATGATGTAAAAATGAGCGTCAAGATATCATCAAAACTTGACGGTGCAACCGGTAGTCTTGACGCCGACCTTACTATAACAGCCAGCGGAAAAACCTATACAATCAGTGGCAGTGGTTTAGTTGATAAATCTGGTGATCTTTATTTCAAAATTGATCATCTAGCAAGTATTATCGCCGAAGCGAAAACCAGTATCGGAATTACTCAAACCTCATCTGCATCGGCTGCAATCGATAAACTTGTAGCTAGAATTGACGGCGCATGGATAAAAATCTCAAGTGACGATTTGAAGCAATATAGTGAAGATACCGCGACATCAAAAACCTGTATAAATGACACGGTTAAAAAATTTAAAGATGACAAAGCTGCCATAAAAGAGGTGACGGATTTGTATACCAAAAACCCATTTATTCTTGTCGACAAATACCTGGGACAGGTTAATGGAAGTTTTGGTTATCAACTCAAAGGCAGTAATGCAAACCTAAAAACATTTATGGAAGGGCTGAAAAATACCAAGATTTACAAATCACTTCATAATTGCGATAAAACCTTCGTTATTGATACAAAAGATATCAGCACCAAAGAAGATACAAACAAGAAAAATAATGGCACAATTAAATTATGGGTAGATGTTTGGTCGCATCAGATTACAAAGATTGAAATAAATGGAACAGACTCTGGTACGACAACAACCGCAACTATTTTGCCAGAGTTTAATCAACCCGTAACGGTTACGGCCCCTGCTAAATCAATTACTTTGACCGAGTTACAAACATACATTCAAGACTTAATGTCAACGATGTACGGTAGCGAACTATAGTTAAATTTGCTATACTACACTTGAAATGAAGCGTTTTAATCCTGTTGAAATTGAGAAAAAATGGCAAGAAATTTGGGACAAAAACCAAACCTACAAAGTCGATTTTTCTGATAAAACTAAACCAAAATACTACGGCTTTAGTATGCTTCCGGGAATTACGGGTGCTGGAATTCACACCGGTCATGGACGTACTTTTCAATTCAGCGACATTAAGGTTCGTGCGAAACGACAACAAGGCTATAATGCTTATCATCCGATAGGTTTTGATTCATTTGGTTTACCGGTTGAAAATTATGCTATCAAAATTGGTAAAAAGCCACGTGATGCTCACGATGAAGCCCGAATCAATTTCAAACGTCAACTAAAAAGACTAGGATATAGTTACGACTGGACAAAAGAGATTAGTACAGCTGATCCTGAATATTATCGATGGACTCAATGGATATTTAATCAATTATTCGAACATGGTTTGGCATATCAAAAACAAAGTCCTCAGTGGTGGTGTGAAACTGACCAGACAGTTCTAGCAAATGAACAGGTCATAGATGGAAAGTGTTGGCGATGTAATAATCCGGTTATTAAAAAGAACCTTAAACAATGGTTTTTCAAAATTACTGATTATGCCGATGAAATTTTGCAAGCAACTGATGATTTAGACTGGACTGAAATGGTCAAAACAATGCAGAAAAACTGGATAGGCAAATCCGAGGGTTCCGAGGTTGAATTCAAAATCGATGGCCATGACGACATTATGACCGTTTTCACGACACGAGCTGATACGCTTTTTGGTGCTACTTTCGTGGTACTTGCACCCGAACATGAATTGGTAAAAAAACTGGTAACGGATAAAACTCGAAAAGAAGTCGAAGAATACGTACAGCAGGCTGCTCGAAAATCTGAAATCGAGCGTATGAATGAAACTCGCGAAAAAACCGGAGTTTTCACCGGTGGTTACGCCATTAACCCGGTAAATGGCGAAAAGGTTCCGATTTGGGTAGCCGATTATGTCTTGTCGGGTTATGGCACCGGCGCAATTATGGCTGTTCCGGCTCACGATGAAAGGGATTATGACTTTGCCAGCAAATTCGACATACCGATTATCCAAGTAATTGAACCCGAACTACTTGATCAAGAAAATCCTCCGCGACCTGACGCTCAGGATACCGAACGGAATGTTGTAATGTGCCTGATTAAACACCCGACAGACGACAAGTATTTAACTCTTCGATGGAATAAATTCGATTGGCATAATTTCGTCATGGGTGGGATTGAAGAAGGAGAAAATTCCGAGAAAGCCGGACTTCGTGAGGTTCTGGAAGAAACCGGTTACAAAAATCTTAAACATCTCAAAACCTTGCCCCTAGTGATGAATAGTAGGTTTTACGCTCAACATAAGGAATTAAACAGGAATATACATACTACAGTTGAGTTATTCCAACTAGAAAACCTAGACCAGGATGAAACCAAACGTGAATCCCACGAAGATTTCGAAATTGAATGGACAAAAACTGATAATTTGTCGATGTTGAAGCCGGTAGCCGAACTACCATATATTTTGCAATGGCTCAAAGAAGATAGGGTTATCTATACCGACGAAGGAATCTTGATCAACAGCGGCGTATTCGGCGGTATGGAAACCAGTCAGGCTCGCGAAGAGATTGTAGCATGGCTAGAAAAACGCGGTGTCGGTCGAATGAAAACCACTTATAAAATGCGTGATTGGCTGATTAGCCGCCAGCGTTATTGGGGGGCGCCGATTCCAATTATTCATTGTCCCGAATGTGGCATTGTACCAGTCCCAGATGATCAATTACCAGTTATTTTGCCCGAAGTCGAAGATTTTAAACCAAAAGATGGGGAAACTTCAGCCCTGGCCAGCGTAACCGATTGGGTTAACACGACTTGTCCGAAGTGTGGCAAGCCGGCCAAACGCGAAACTGATACATTGGACGGATACGCCTGTAGTAGCTGGTATCACTTGCGTTATTTGGATCCGTTTAACGATAAACAAGCGTGGGATCCAGAAGTTGAAAAACACTGGGGACCGGTCGATTTCTATAACGGCGCCGACCATGCGGTAGCTCATCTGTTATATGTTAGATTTTGGCAACGATTTTTCTATAAACTAGGTCTTGTTTCGCATCCCGAACCTTTCAAACGCATGATGTACAATGCCTACATTTTGGCACCAGATGGCACAAAAATGAGTAAATCACGTGGCAATACAATCGACCCGCTGGAAATCATGGATAGCGGTTATGGCGCCGACAGTTTGCGTGTATATGAGATGTTTATTGCCCCTTACGACCTAGAAGCTCCATGGGATACTCGTGGTGTCCCTGGTGCGTATCGATTTCTTAATCGTGTTTGGACATTGGTTCAGGTATATATTGATTCAACTGAAATAACTTTGGAAAAGTCAGACGAACAAGAAGTTTTGGCAATCACTCATAAAACGATTAAAAAGGTCACTTCTGATATCGAAGATGAAAAATTCAACACAGCCGTTTCAGCAATGATGGAGGCAGTTAATAACTTTTATAAGTTGAAAGAAAAAGGAATAGTAGGCAAGTCCAAAACTTGGGTATTTGCATTGGAAAGTTTGCTGATGTTACTGGCGCCATTTGCTCCGCATATGACCGAAGAATTATGGCAACAATTAGGCTATGATGACACGATTCATATCGACCACTGGCCAAAGTGGGATGACAAATATCTGCACTCGGATACTGTGACCATCGTCGTTCAGGTTAATGGTAAATTGCGTGCCAAACTAGAAATCGCCAAAAATATCAGCGAGAATGAAATCAAAAAACTAGCGCTTGAAAATGACAACGTCAAAGTATTTGTAGGGGACAAAATACCGGCAAAAGTTATCTACGTACCCGGCCGGTTAGTCAATGTCGTTACTGGTTAGAATCGTCTGCTACGTCAGTTCGTTCAGGTGTTGCTTTTTGCTGGTTGATCCAAACATAACCGTCCGAGTCACCTTTAAGTTCCAATTCTAAGTCGGGGTCAACTCTCTGTAAACTTTCTCTTAATTCTTGGGCTGGAAGTCCAAACCAACTACCGTCAGCAGTTTCGGTCGCAACAACGGCTTTACCGTCAGTTTCTACTTTAATAGAATCCTTCAAATCCAGTTCTGACACTAAGTTATTCGGTTCGGATTGAATATCAGGGATAAAGGGGTCTTTTCGAATACGGGCGCCATCTTCGATAGTTAAAGACGAAATTAAATGGTCAACATGCCCCATCGCCACAGCCTCGGGCTTGACGGGTCGATCTGACCTGTCGTTGTGATTGTTAACTGCGTACATACCGGTAGCAAAACCGGTGCCGACTAAGGCTATGGCAACCATTCGCCTTAGTCCGTAATTGGGCTTTCTGTGATTTGTTCGTTCTGGACTTTTAATTTTTGTTTCATGATTCATACGATCATTTATACCACTTATGGTTAGAAATGTCAACACTAATAATTATAAGCACTTGAGCAATAGCAAGCTATTAGTTATAATAAGGGTAAGTTTTAAAATAATACCTGAAAAAAGGAGTTCTTTATATGGGACAACCCAAAAAGCAGTCCAGCCCCCGTAAAACCGGTTTGCGTCGCAGCCATTTACGCCTGGAACTAGCGCGTCGCGTTAACAAAACATCACCCGTAAAAGTGCGGACAACTGTTCGTGAAACAGGAAAAAAACTTGCCAAATAGCAAGTGTATTTAATTACCTTAAAACATAATAATAGGAAGAATTGAACGCTATGGCATCTAATCGCCACCTTGGTCGCATCGTCGCACTGCAAACACTGTACGAATTTGAATTTCGCATGCTGTCTAACGATACGTCTGCAAAAATAGACGATATTCTGGCTCGGAACCTAGACAGATACGAAACCACGATTGACGACAAGGGTTTTGTCAAAAAACTCGTCAAAGGAGTTTTGGACGAAAAGGACGACCTAGATGCCAAGATTCAGCCGATTGCTCCTGAATGGCCAATTGATCAGATTGCCAGAATAGATTGCAATATACTTAGGATTGGTTTGTACGAATTGCTGCATCAGGCAAAAGTCATACCTCCGAAAGTTGCAATCAACGAAGCAGTTGAACTGGCAAAAGCGTTTGGTTCCGATAACTCAAGTAAGTTCATCAACGGGGTGCTGGGCACCGCATTTCGAACTCTTGTAGAGGAAACAACCGATGGCAGTACCGAAGTTTGATAAGTTCAAAAAATATTTTAGTAAAAAAAATCAAATACAAGAAATAGTCCGCGAACCAACATCCGGCGGAATTATCTTTCGGCGTAGCCCAGAAGGTGATGTAGAGATTTTACTGATTCAAGACCAAAAAGATCGCTGGACCATTCCAAAAGGTCATATTGAAGAGGGCGAGACCGCCGAACAAACGACAATTCGCGAAATTGGTGAAGAGTCGGGTCTTACCGACATCGAGATGTTTGGATGGTTGGGTAAGATTAATTTTCGCTATCGTCGAGTCGACAGGCTAGTTTTAATGACAACTCAGATATATTTAGTCAGGGCAAATGGCAACACCAATGCCATCAAAAAGGAAGATTGGATGAACGGTATTAGATGGTTTAAATTCAATGATGCACTGGAAGCGATTGAATACGATGATATTGGCAAATTAATGCTATTGGCAATGAAACGAATAAGACAGGAGGAGTTATAATGAGTGGGATGCAGACAGCTCCATATCAGGAATTTGCTAAAAACGTACTAGGTTACGAGTTTGAAGATATTCAACTTTTAATTACCGCCCTAACTCACCGCAGTTACGTCAACGAGCATAAAAAAAGTGTCAGTGAACATAACGAAAGATTAGAATTTTTAGGAGATGCGGTGTTGGAGTTGGTTGTAACCGACTTTTTATATAGAAATTTTTCCGAACAAGAAGGGATTTTAACCAGTTGGCGTGCAGCGCTTGTCAGAACCGAAAGTATCGGCGCGGCTGGTATTGAAATTGGCTATGAGCCACTAGTCCGAATGAGCAAAGGTGAAAAACAAGGTAGCGACCGCGCTAGGCAACAGATATTGGCAAATTGTTTTGAGGCTGTAACCGGCGCTATTTATTTAGAACGTGGCTATGATGATGCAGCAGGTTTTATCCAAAAACACATATTATCAAAACTTGACACAGTATTGGAATCGGGTAGTTGGCGCGATGCCAAATCGCATTTACAGGAAGTATCGCAACGCGTTGACAATCAAACTCCGCAATATCGGGTAATTGAAGAAGTTGGACCAGATCACGATAAGGTTTTCACACTTGGCGTTTTTGTTGGTAACCGATTGATGGGCAAGGGCGCTGGGCCTAGTAAACAAGTCGCTCAACAACAGGCAGCTCAAGCTGCGTTGGATGAATACACTAAACGCAAACCCAATTAATTTGTTAAAAATCTATAATTATGCTATAAATGTATTTAGAACCTTGAAAATTTAGAGTTTTTTGAGGGCGGCGTTTTGTATTCAACTAATATGAATATAAGACGCCGTTCTCAATGCGAGTTGAGATCGCTGATGCAATAATGCATCGGTGAAGTCCTACGGCAAAGGATGGTCATCGTGAGCAAAGGAGAGATCGATAAGCTGTGTGCACTTGCCGCTAGGCAAGGCGAGATATTCAAGCGTGTGCGGAACGGTGGATTGTCAATCGATAATGCTCTTGCGGGAACGCAAGGCATCCTCGACGGCATCTACCCGATCAACACCCATGGGTATCGACCACCCAGTTGGTATGTCGGTCCCGAGTCACAGGCCAAGCGGGTGCAACAATTGCTGGATAGGACTGGATGTGTAGTTTCAATTCCAGAGCCTCCTGCGAAGTTCGCGCCACGCACGTCAACCGAAGTGTTGATGTTGGCCGCCTATTTGTCCTGCGACAACCTTCATCTGGAGGCAGGCGTCGAACGGACGAACAAGGTGTGGTGGGACTTCATTGTTCCACCGAAAGGTCACATCAAGATTCGCTGGGAGGAGTTCAAGACCGATCCCGAACATCTTCAGTTGGTTCCCGACGAGACTGATCCAGATATGGTCAAGAAGCACCGCTCTGGCATTCGCTGGGTGGCATTCGATCCGAATGCCAACCAAGACAAGTCGCCAAGGTCGTGTTGGAACGACCCAGAGGTTGCCCCAACACTGGCCAGTGCTGAAGTCTTGATGGCGGCGGCGCTCTTTCCTAGATGGGCGTTGTCGTGGAACGGTTCCAGTTCACCATATCCCAACATGTCCGGCTATCAGTACTTCGACGGAAGGAAGTGGGCGATGGTGCCGTGCATCGGCGAATGGGTAAAACCCATATTGCTGAAGCAGTACGTTACCTTCGCCAACAAGCGGAAAGAGGAGTGGTCGAACCCGACTGTGCGCGAGCTCTAGAGGTTCGGTTCATCGGTGCCCGGAGGGGATTTGAGGATTCGCCGTACGGCGAACTCGCCCCTCTGGGCACCCTGCCCGATACGATTTTTTTTGAAATAAAGAAGCGTGTCGGGCTATTTAATTTGGAAAAAAGTTATTATAAAACAAAAATTCTTTTAGAAGGTCCGTCCTTCTAAAAGAGAGTTTTGTTTTATAATAAGTACTTAGCTTGATTGACTATAAGAGTAAAACAGTGTAGAATTGGTCGAGGTAATTAATCAATTTATTCGCCGTGCGGCGAAAAGAAAAGGAAAATTTATTTATGCTCGCAATTCGTTTGCAACGTGTTGGCCGCAAGGGACACGCAATGTACCGTATGGCAGTCCAAGAATCAAGACGCCATCCATCCAGTGGTCGTGTTGTTGCCTATGTTGGTACCTACGATCCGCACACCAAGGATGCCAAAATTCAAGTCGAGTTGGCTCAAAAATACCTAGATAACGGCGCACAACCATCTCCACGAGTAGTAAAGTTACTTAAAAATGCTGGCGTAAAAATGCCCGCCTGGGTTGAAAAATTTGATAACAAAAAGACTAAAAACATCAGAAACGCTGAAAAACTTCGCAAAAATCGACCAGCTGACGAGCCGGCAAAACCAACCGAGGAAAAAGCTGAAAAAACAGCAGAAGTACCAGTCAGTGAAACCACTGGAACTTCGGAAAAAGCTGAAGTTGAAGAAGTTGCTGAACCTGCAGCACAAGAATAAACATGATACAATTATACGTATTAGTAAGCAACGACTTAAAAAGGTGAGGGGGCAAAATGGCGACAATAGACCAACAATTTGTAGAATTCATAGTAAAATCACTCGTCGGACATCCGGATGATGTCGTTGTCGAACGTATTATTGATGAAAAAGGCGTTTTGTTATCACTGACTGTAAATCCTGAGGATTTAGGCCGAGTTATCGGAAAGCGTGGTGTCACAGCCCAAAGTTTGCGCACTTTGCTACGGGCCTTGGGAACTAAAAATGATGCCCGGTATAATCTGAAAATCGTTAACAATGATGATCAGCGTGAAAATTATGCGACTTCGGATGAGCCAAAGAAAACTGCTACAACATCAGACGACAGTAAAGACGAGCCTGTGAAGAACTCGCCAGATGAAGCTGTGGAAAACGCTAGTGATTATGCGAAAACCGCTCGTGAAGAGCTTGCAGAACTAGACGACCTAGATATATAATCGTTAGTAAGTTGCAAGTACGAAACTTGAACTGCGAGATAAAACTCTATGTGAGTAGCAATATATAATTGTTGAGAGATTTATATGTCAGAGAAACCACCGTAGAGGTGGTTTTTTTGTGTTAAGATAATAACAGATGAAAATAATACAGATTATTACACTATTTCCTGAAATGTTTGAGGGTGTTTTGAACAGTTCGATGATGTGGAAGGCCCAAAAAGAAAAAGCGGTTGAATTTCGAATAATTAATCTGCGCGATTTCGGGCTGGGCCAGCGTAAACAAGTTGACGATACACCTTATGGAGGCGGTGATGGAATGCTTTTAATGCCTGAACCGTTATTCGCAGCAATTAACGATGCCAAAAATTACTGCAAGGGCGCGAAAGTAGTCCTAATGACACCAAAAGGACAGCGTTGGAGGCAGTCAGCGGCCAAGGAATGGGCGAGTAACAAAGAAGACCTAATTATTGTCTGCGGGCGCTACGAAGGCTATGATGAACGCATACTGACACAAGTTGATAAACAAGTCAGCGTAGGGGACTACGTTCTGACAGGTGGTGAATTGCCGGCCATGACTATAATCGACAGTATTGTTCGACTAATCCCAGGTGTTTTGGGTGGAAAAAATAGTGCCGAGATTGAGAGTTTTAGTGATGGGCAGACACTGGAGTTCCCGCAGTATACGCGTCCAGAAGTTATTAACGGTCTGGAGGTCCCGAGGGTTTTGCTATCTGGTAATCATGCCGAAATTGCGCGGTGGCGAGTGAAAAACTCTGAAAAAGCAAAATAAAGTGCAAAGCACCCCAAGTGGGGTGCTTTTTGTTGTGGTGGATATCGTAAAGCGATCAGTCACAACCATATGTTTTTTGGTGTTATGTTTGTTTTTGTAACTTTCGCTACCTGTACTTTAGATTAAAAAATATAAAAGCGCAAGCGAAATAGCAAAAATAACAACATTTGTGCTTTAAATGTACCTAAACTATACTGTAAACATGAATATTTTAACTAAAACAACAGCGGCGAACAAAGCAAAAACACCAGATTCTCAAAAAATATCATATGCATATGCAGTGATTTTAGTAATTATGGTCGTAGCCCAATTATTTACTTTTGATAAGTTCATTACTCTTTTTGAAGGCTTTGATTTGCCTGGTGGTGCTCCAATCGCCCATCTACTTTGCGGGTTGGTTGTTTCTGGTGGAGTCTTGGCGCTGCCTTTTTTATTAGGTTTTAAACTCAGTTCTTTGATGCGAATTTTTTGCATGGTGATGGGGTGGATAATTCCCATAATTTGGCTATTTGTGACCCTATGGCTAGTCCTATCAACCAGTTTAGCTGTAAATGTTGGTTTTTTGGGAACTGTAGTCAAATTAATGCCGGGTTGGTGGGCGGTTTTTGTTAGTGTTGCTCTTGGGATATTAGCGATTTGGTCTAGCTGGGGTTTATGGCCGATTGGTCAAAATAAACCCA
The DNA here is from genome assembly GCA_043724245.1 of bacterium. Taxonomy (GTDB): domain Bacteria; phylum Patescibacteriota; class Saccharimonadia; order Saccharimonadales; family Saccharimonadaceae; genus UBA1547. The sequence goes on along the minus strand of JAYSMZ010000022.1, from coordinate 170 downwards.
GTAAATAGTTGTTGATTTATTGTCCGAGTTAGACTATGATTAGCATATAAATAAGGGGGAAAATTATGGAATCTTTACACAAACTTGAAGATATGGTTGAGAAATGGCTAAAGCCGTTGCCACACTTACCTGAAGCTTGGCGCAAATGGCTGGCAGAAAACGCATGGTGG
>JAYSMZ010000021.1:0-27804 GCA_043724245.1 bacterium | reverse complement strand
TAAGGTTGAACTGGAAAACGGTCATAGTATAATCGCCCACATATCAGGTAAAATGCGCAAACATTATATCCGACTTGTGCCAGGTGATAAAGTGGAAGTAGAGTTGACTCCTTACGATCTTAGTAAGGGAAGAATTACTTTTCGCTTAAAAGATTAAATTATATATAACAGGAGTTTTTGTAAACGCATGAAAGTTCGAGCAAGCGTCAAAAAAATCAGTCCTGATGACATATTAGTACGTCGTAAAGGCATTCTAAGAATCATCAACAAGAAAAAACCTAAAAACAAGCAAAGGCAGGGTTAATTATGGCTCGAATTGCTGGAATTACAATTCCATCAGAAAAGCAGATTGAAACCGCTTTGACGTATATTTACGGAATAGGTCCAAATTTTGCCAAGTCAATTCTTGCGAAGGCTAAAGTTCAGCCAACTACTCGGGTAAAGGATCTTACCGAGGCTGAGCAGCAGCGTTTACGCGAAGTAATTGACGCTGATTACACCGTAGAAGGCGATTTACAGCGTTTGGTAACAAACAACATTAAACGATTAAAAGACATTAATTCATACCGCGGGTTGCGTCACAAAAATGGACTTCCGGTACATGGGCAAAGAACTCGAACAAACGCCAAAACCCGTAAGGGCAAAGGTATTGCCGTTGGTGGAACTCAAAAGAAAGCAGCGTCAAAGACGTAGAAAGGAATTGACCTATGGCAGAATCAAAATCAGCTAAGAAAAAGCAACGCCGATCAGTTCCAGCTGGTCAGTTTCACATTCAAGCCTCGTTTAATAACACAATTGTAACTTTTTCAGATAAATCTGGTAATGCTTTGGCTGCATCCAGTGCAGGCGCTACCGGTTTTCGAGGTAGTAAAAAAGGCACAGCTTATGCCGCCCAGATTGCTGCGGAACAAGTTGCAGAAAAAGCTAAAACTCAATTCGGTGCTAAAACCGCCGATGTTTTCGTCAAAGGTGTTGGCCTAGGCCGAGAGGCTGCTATTAGGGCTCTGAGTAACTATGAAATTTCAGTAGACAGTATTCGAGACGTAACTGGCGTACCTCATGGTGGTGTTCGACCACGCAAAGAGAGGAGGAATTAGAATATGGCACGAGATACTTCCCCGATTGTTAAGCAAAGCCGACGTGAAGGCTATATTATGCATCCCAAGGCTGCCAAAGTTATGGCGAAAAAGACCGGAATTCCTGGTATGCATGCCCATGGACGCCAAGGAAAACAAAGCCTGTATTCAACACAGCTTCGTGAAAAGCAAAAAGTAAGGCGTACTTACGGACTACTTGAAAAGCAATTTGCAAGACTGATGGACGAAGCCGATCGATCGCAAAATCGCGATGGACTTTTGCCAGGTGAATATTTATTACAACTTTTGGAACTTCGATTAGATAACGCAGTTTACCGTGCAGGTTTTGCAACCAGCCGACGCAGTTCAAGACAGCTAGTCGGTCACGGACACTTCCTACTTAACGGTCATCGTGTTGATATTCCTTCAATCCGTCTAAAGCCAGGTGATGAACTGACAGTCCGTCCAAAAAGCACTAAATCCGGTTATTTCAGCCAAATGGATGAAATAACTAAGAACACTTATCAGGGGCCTCTTGGTTGGATAAAGAGCGACCCCAAAAAACTAACTATTTCCATAACCGGCTTGCCATCGCGCGAAGAAGCCGAACCAGATATCAAAGAACAATTAATCGTAGAGTATTACTCACGTTAAGGTTCGCCGTACGGCGAAAGGAGCCTATAATATGACAAAAGTTATTTACAACCCAGCACTAGCAAAAATTGACGAAATCAGCGCAACCAGCGCAACATTTGATATCGAACCGCTGCATGCCGGATATGGCAACACCTTGGGCAATAGTCTACGACGTGTTCTTTTATCAAGTATCGAGGGCGCAGCCGTAGTCGCTTTTCGTATCGAAGGTGTCACACATGAGTTCACAACCATCCCAGGCGTAAAAGAAGACGTTATTGATATAATGTTAAATATTAAAAATGTCCGCTTTAAGTCATTTAGCGATGAACCGGTTGAACTACGTCTAGACAAAAAGGGTGCAGGTCCAGTAACAGCAGGAGATATAAAAACCACTGCTGACATCGAACTCATTAATCCGCAGCAGTTAATCTGTACAATAGATGATCCTAAAAAATCAATTCAAATGGACTTGGTTGTTGAATCAGGCCGTGGATATCAAACTATCGAAGATTCTAGCGCAAAGCGTGTTCACAGCGATATGATTGCTGTCGATGCAATTTATAGCCCGGTCCTTAGAGTACGATATAAAGTAGAGAATACTCGTGTCGGACAAGATTCGAACCTTGATAAATTACTTATTACGATTGAAACAGATGGAACGCTGACTCCAGCTGAGGCTTTTGAAGAAGCTGCCGCTATTTTGGTCAACCAATATACAGCACTTGCGGGTTCAACAGTTGTTGACTTTGCTCCAGCCCCAGGGCAGGATAAAGAGGGCGAAAAGAACGAGTTGAATACTCCTGTTGAAGAATTAAACCTGACTGCCCGAACTGCTAATGCCTTGATAAACAACGAAATCCGCACAGTCCACGATCTTGTAACGCTCAGCGAACAAGATTTACGTGAACTAAAAGGTTTTGGATCAAAAGCACTAGACGAAGTTAATGAAAAATTGGCGGAATTGGAACTGTAACTATGCATCGACACGGATATATTGGACGTAAATTTGGTCGCAAACGTGATGAACGTCGCGCACTAATGAAAGGCTTGGCAACAAGTTTGGTTATTCATGGCAAAATCGAAACGACTCTGCCAAAGGCCAAGGAATTAGTACGTTATATTGAAAAAATCATCACCAAATCGAAAAAAGGTGGTCTTGATAATCGGCGCCGAGTAATTGCAGCACTCAGCACGCAAGAGGCCGCAAACAGATTGTTTGACGTAATTGCTCCACAACTGACCGGACGTAAAAGCGGACATGTTCGTGTAAAACGAACCGCACTTCGTGTAGGTGATGGTGCACAGATGGCTACAATTGCTTTTGTCGACCAAATTAATGATAAACCTGTTGAAACCAAGGCTGAGGAGGTAAAAGCGTAATGGTTAATGCTAAAACTTACTCACAAAAACAAGGTGAAGTTAGTCCTAAATGGATTCTAATCGACGCTTCATCTGCACCTCTTGGACGTGTTGCTGGAGTTATCGCTAAATACCTTATTGGTAAATATAAACCAACCTACACCCCGCACATTGATAATGGAGATTATGTCGTCGTTATTAACGCCAGTAAGGTTGTAGTAACGGGGAACAAAGAAATTGACAAGATGTATTACAAGCATTCAGGTTTCCCTAGTGGGCTTACTGAACGAAATCTTGGTCAAATGCGCGAGAAATTCCCAGAAAGAATTATCGAAGAAGCCGTAAAAGGCATGTTGCCACGTAATAAATTGATGGCACTGCGCTTGAAACGCCTACGTGTATTCGCGGGTGTTGATCACGATCACACTGCTCAAACACCAACGAAAGTCGAGGTTATGTAACATGGCTGAATCAAAATATCTTTACGGACTAGGACGACGCAAAAGTGCTACCGCGCGCGCGCGTCTATACAAAGGTAAAGGCAAAATTACGATTAATAACAAACCGGCAGATGTTTATCTGAATAACAAATCACATCTGGCTGAAATTACTGACCCACTAGCGCTTGTTAACAAGCAACAGGATTTTGATATCACTGTCGTTGTTAAAGGTGGTGGTGTATCAGGTCAAGTCGACGCCATTAAACTAGCAATTGCCAAAGCAATTACTGTTGGTTTTTCAGACCTGCGCGCGGTTCTTAAAAAATCCGATTTCTTAGTACGCGACTCACGCGAAAAAGAACGTAAAAAATACGGTCTGCGATCTGCTCGCAAGACCGAACAATTCAGCAAACGCTAAATTTTTACATGTTTACTACTTAAACACGCCTAAACGGACGTGTTTTTGTGTATAATGGCAATATGACTAAAGACGTAATATTAACTGGAATTCGTGCAAACCAAGATTTAACGATTGGTAATTATTTTGGTGCGATTTTACCGATTGTCGATATGGCAAAAAAGCGCTCAGATGAGTTTCAGATTAATATGTTTATTCCTGATTTGCACAGCTTTACGACGCCGATTGACTATTCCAAGTTGAATAAACAGATTCTTGACAACGCCAAACTGTTTGCTGCTGCCGGTTTACCGCTTGATAATCCGAATATTTACATGTACCGCCAAAGTTACATCCCAGCCCACAGCGAATTGACCGTTATTTTGGATAGCTTCACTGGTTTTGGTGAAATGAATAGAATGACACAGTTCAAGGAAAAATCGGGCGTAAATAGCTTAGATGAATTAGAAAAAAAATTTGCTGAATATCAAGCCGATGACGAAAATCATAAGCCAATGCTTGACAAATATTTTGAGATACAAAATAAGATATATGATAATAACATCAGAGATGAAGAGATTATTAATGAATTTGCGACAAGAACTAAAGATGTAATTAACCATCTCCAAACAAATATTGAGAATAGAGATTCTACATTAACGAGTATCGCTGACCTAAGGCGTAGAATTGATAACTCCGTTTCCATGGGATTACTAAACTACCCGGTGTTAATGGCATCCGACATTTTGCTATATAACGCCAAATACGTACCCGTCGGTGATGACCAGACGCAACATCTGGAATTTACACGCGATATTGCTGAACGATTTAACAAAAAATTTAATTCAGACATCTTTGTTATACCTGAATCCGTACCAAAACAACACGAATTCTTTGGTAACGACCAAGGACTTCGCATCAAAGACCTGATTGATCCGACTAAAAAGATGAGTAAAAGCGACGATTCCGGCCGTGGTGTCATATTCCTTAATGACGAACCATCTGTTGCCGCTAAAAAAGTCATGGGAGCAACTACTGACGATAAGGCTGAAGTCAATTTCGATCGTAATAATCAGCCAGGAATCAGCAATTTACTAGAGATATTAGCTCTATTACGAAGCGTCAACTTGGAAGAAGTAGTAAATGAATTCAAAGGTCAAACCAAGTATGGCGATTTTAAAAAAATCGTTGCTGATGAAATACAAAAATTTTTGACCAATTTTCAGCAAAACCTGGCAAATGTCGACGAAAACACTGTAATTTCTAAATTGGAACAATCTGAATTAAACCTAACTCCTATTGCTAATGCAACACTCCTAAGGGCTCAGCAGGCCGTCGGACTTCGATAGTGGTAAAAGTATCCAGTCGTGATATCCTTGACGTCTTACGCCGTTATGAACTGGCAGGGGATGATAATGTACCGCGTAATGTCGAAAATGTCAAAATTACGCACCCCAATCCTATAAATACATTAGTTTCCTTTCGTTTTTCGAATAATCAGCTGTATTTATTACTTGATGATACTACTGAAGACGATATTTCCTATGCTTTGGACCAAATTAAAACCAAAAACAGCAACGTACAGGGTGAATTCATTAAAAACCCACGCGATATCAGCACAACCTATGCCATGCCGTTTAAAGGTAAGGAAGTCTATTTATTCGAAGTTATTTCAGATAAAAAGCGCCTCGATAGAGAACTAGCCAAACGTTACCCCGAAACATCACGCAGTACTTGGCAAAAACATATTCACTCCGGAAATATCAACGTAAACGGTACGGTAATTACATCATCAAAACATGAAATTACTGAAAACGACAAAATATCGATAGAAGTCCCTAAAACACCCGATTTCAAAGATAATCAACTGCCGATTATTTACATTGACGATAATGTAATTGTAGTTAATAAACCCGCAGGTGTTTTAACACACTCAAAAGGCGAGTTGAACGATGAATTTACGGTTGCTGATTTTTTCCGAAGATATACGTCATATAATCTGGATTCAAATCGCCCGGGGATAATTCATCGCCTGGATCGTGACACTAGCGGTGTAATTATTGGGGCCAGAGACGCAGAAACAGCTATTTTATTACAAAAACAATTTGCAGATAGAAAAACCAAAAAGACATATTACGCGGTTCTTACTGGTAAACCTAAACTTGACATCGCAAATATTGACCTGCCGATTGGTCGGAATCCTAAAAAACCCAGCATTTTTCGTGTTGACGCCAACGGCAAATCAGCGGTAACTAAATACGAAATTGTTGATATGAACAACAAATACACATTAATAAAACTCCAACCACAGACCGGCCGAACTCATCAGTTACGCGTACACATGAAGTATATCGGTTCACCTATTTTGGGCGATAAATTATATGGAAAATCTGCAGACAGGTTGTATTTACATGCCTATAGTCTGGAAATTACGATTTCAAGCGGGCAAAGGCGGACTTTTACTGCACCTCTTCCAGACAACCTAACGAAACTATTCCCTAAGGTTAAAATATAATAACGATGGACAAACCAGTTATACATCCAGCCAGTGAAAAACGATTAAACTCGACCGTCAAAAATATGCCACAATCAATGTTGCTGAGTGGTGATAAACGTGTCGGATTGACCACAATAGCTAAATATATCGCCTCTTTACGCAAAGTAACACCAATTATAATACTGCCGGAAAAAGAAGAAAAAATAGATATCGAAAAAGGCGTAATTAGTGTCGATATTATGAGACGACTTTATGATGAAACCCGTACAAAAACAGCTGATGAGCGAATAATCATTATCGACTATGCCCAGCGTATGACAACTCAGGCTCAAAACGCCTTCCTAAAATTATTAGAGGAGCCGGGCGACAATATCTACTTTATATTAGTAACTAATTTACCTTCAAAGCTTCTTCCTACAATCATCTCTAGAACCGAAAATTTGGACATTAAACCTATAAACGACAATCAATCAAACAATTTATTGGATAAATTAGGCGTCAAAGATAAAACAAAACGGTCGCAGATACTGTTCATTGCAACTGGATTACCCGCAGAACTAACAAGTTTGGCAACTGACAGTGATTATTTTGATAAACGCAGTGCAATGGTGCGTGATGCGCGTGAACTTTTAAGTGGTAATTTGTACAAAAAACTGAACGTAGCACAAAAATACAAAGACGACAGAACAATTGCTTTACAGCTGTTAACAGACGCATCAAATATTTTGAAAAAAAGCATTATTGCCAAACCCCAGCCAGACACTATTGCGTACATCGATAAATTACTGAAAACCTACCAGCGCATAGAGGCAAACGGCAACATTCGCCTCTGTTTAGCATCGATGGCAGTTTAACGGCCTTTACATACTCTGATATAATAGACTTTATATATGTTAGGACTTTTAATAATACTACTTTTAGGTGCCTGGGTTATTTACCAACCACAAACGGTCCGCGAAGTAACAGCTGATTTGCCCGTACGGATATCAGACAAATTGAGTCAGCTTTGGACAATAGCCCAAGACTCAATACAAACAAATAAATATTTAAGGGCCGAAAAGGCCTTACTTACAATTTTACGTATTGACGAGCGAAATGCCAGTGCCTACAACAGACTAGGTATTTTATATGCCAAACAGCGCTCATTAAACGACGCTATAGAGTGTTTTGAAATTGCTCAGTCGTTAGAACCTAGTGCCAGTAGCTTGCATAATGTAGGACTAATTTATCTGGAAACAAAAAATTATGATAAAGCCGCACTGGCATTCGAACAAGCCTTGGCTATCGATAACCAACTGGCATCGCGTCACATAGCTTACGCAAAAGTTCAGGAACAACTTGGTCATGATAAAAAAATGATTGAATCACTTGAAAAAGCAGTTGAATTAGATCCAATTCCACAAACATTGAATATTTTGGCAGACGCCTACGAACGTACCGACCAGATAGAACTGGCCACGAATCTTCGCGAAAAAGCCGCCAAGATGATTATTCCGCAAGGACAGCCAAAACGAATCAAACAACCTCGTCGAGTAGTAATGTAGATTCTTAAGCTTGTAATTTGCTAACAAATTTTAGATAATTAATATAACATATTCAACACCTACACGCAGGCAACTGCGTTTTTGGTTTTCGGTAACACCGGGTTGTCAGATAACCCGAACATCAAAGCAGACCAACAATGTTAGGAGAAATATGTCGACCGTACAAAACGTGGTCAATAACGACGATGTACTTAAGGAACTGCAGAGAGTCGCACACCAAATCGGCCTTAGGGCTCGCAAGAGCGTGTGGGCCTGTTTGGGTGATGAGGAGCACGGTTGCGCCTTCAACGTCACAGCCTGTGCGCTTAGCCCTGTTAGGGCCGAAGACGGCCTATACAAGTTCACCCTGAAGGGCAGGGACTACCAGGGCAACTTCATCAAGTGGACCGGCCAATCCGATTACATCGAACACACGCAGCTTCCGGTAGGCATCATGCTCGCCGCTAAAGGGCAAAAGCCGCTGATCGTGTACATCTGATCACACGCCCCCGTAGTACGGTCAACCCCTGGAAATCTGACTTTCAGGGGAATGACCCTTGAAGCAATTTGTAGTATAATAGTTATAGAAAGGTAGGGATATAATTATGGATTGGACGATTTTCAAAAAAGGCGTATTTTTAGTCAATCTTCTGGGTGTTATCTATGACCCCAATGCCAACAGAATCTTAATCGGAAAACGTGTTGACGATCCTCATCTTAAGGACTTATCTTGGGTTTTTCCTGGTGGTAGGCCTGATTATAAAAGCGACATGGATGTTAACCTGAAGTTTGAGATTAAAGAGAATACAGGCCTTGATGTTGACGTTAAAAAAGTCGTTTTTGCCAAGACGTATCCTGAAAAACGTGAATTTTTATCAATTTATTTTCATTGTGAACTTACTTCTACTGGTCAAAAAGAACTTACGCAGGGCAACCTGAAAGAGCTTAAGTGGGTAGAACCAATTGAAGTAGGGAACTACTTTACTACATCTATCCATCCGAAAGTATTGGAATATTTAAAAACATTAGGATAGGCTGCTAGGCCACTAAAAGCGCCTCACTTACCGGTGGGGCGCTTTTATATAAACATATTTTGGTACTGGGGGCAAGATATCGGCTAAAGCCTCTTCCACTTGTTTACGAAAAAATGTAAACACTTTTTCGTTTCACGGCGTTTCACCGAACTTTGCGACTTTTGTCAGGGACAAAAGGTTCGCAAGCTCAAATTTTGTCACAAAATCAAATTAAAAATACCTATCTTATGATAGATATTTTCAATTTGGTACTGGGGGCAAGATTCGAACTTGCGAAGGCATAAGCCGACAGATTTACAGTCTGTTGTGTTTGACCGCTTCACTACCCCAGCAATTTGGAGCCGCCTTTCGGACTCGAACCGAAGACCTGCTGTTTACAAAACAGCTGCTCTAGCCAACTGAGCTAAGGCGGCATGTATTAAAGTACTAGACTATCTTATCTGATAAACATAACATTTTCAAGACTACATGTATCTTGATAAGAAAAGAACAAACTGAAAAGCTTTGTGCTATACTGGACGTGCTATGATTAACAAAAAGATATTAGAGGATCTTTATGTAAATAAGGGTCTATCAATGAACGAAATCTCCTTGCAACTCGGCTGTACCCATCATCAGATTAGATATTGGATGACAAAACATAGTATTGAACGGAGGTCAGTCAGTGACGCAATTTATCAAAAATGCAATCCCAACGGCGATCCATTTAAGCTGAAGATAGTCAGTAACATTCAAGATGCAGAGCTATTAGGCATGGGTATTGGGCTATACTGGGGCGAAGGAAACAAATTGAACAGACACTCTGTTAAATTGGGGAATACTGATCCAGGAATAATAAAAACGTTTATAAAATTTCTAATTGAAATGTGTGGGATTGATGAAGCCAAATTAAAATACAGCCTACAAATATTTAGTGATGTCGATCAAAATGAAGCACTGAATTACTGGATCAAAGAGTTAAATACCGATGCTTCAAAATTTAGCAAAGTTACAGTAACACCATCGGGTTCTATTGGGACTTACAAAAAGAAGAATAAATATGGAGTTTTAATAGTTTATTTCCATAATTACAAATTACGCGATATAATTGTTGGGATGTGCCGCGATAGCTCAGTTGGTAGAGCGCACGCATGGTAAGCTTGAGGTCTCGGGTTCGACTCCCGATCGTGGCTCCATTTTGGTTTAAACTAACGGCACAAATATAAAGCCCGGATGCGCAATTGCTTCTATATTGCCATCCGGTTTTTTTGTTATCTCTAATATATCGTTTTTTACTGGAATAACCATTTTGCCACCAATAATTAATTGGTCAAAAAGTTCTTCGGGTAAATTATTTGCAGATGCGCTGACCAGAATTCGGTTATATGGTGACCTTTCGGGCAAACCGATAACGCTATCGTGTGACTCATAAAATTTCGCGTTATTAATTCCATATTTTTTACAATTCGATTTTCCAAATTTCAAAAGTTGTGGTATTTTTTCTACCGCATATATCATCCCTTTTGGACCAACAATATTTGATAATAACGCCGTAGTCCAACCTGAACCCGAACCAATATCCAGTACTATGTCACCGCTTTGTGCATCCAGCCACTTAAGCATTTTTTTGACTGTATATGGTTGACTGATTGTCTGTCCGAATCCAATAGGTAATGGAATGTCTGAATTTGCTCTATCTTTAATACTATCGGGAACGAAATTTTTCCTTTCAATTTTCTCTAAAACTTTGGATATCGTATCCATAGCTCTACTATATAATTTCAACCTTAGAATTTGCTATAATTAGGGTATGGCAACATTTAGTTTTGATATCGTGTCGGAATACGACAAAGCAGAAATGAACAATGTATTCGCTTTGACGCAAAAAGAAATCAATAACAGGTATGATTTCAAGGGTACACCGGCCGAAGTTGATTGGTTAGGCGACAAGACAGGTTTTAAAGTAATTGGGTCAAACGAATGGCAAATTGACAGCATTGTTGATATAATTCGCAAAAAAATGGCACAACGCGAACAAAGCGGCAAAGTTCTTGATTTGTCCAAGACTATTGCAACCAGTAATATGCGCGCTACCAAAGAAATTCCTTTTATTGCAGGATTAGACCAAAATAAGGCAAAGTCAATTACAAAGCTGATTAGGGATGAATTTTCAAAAATTAAGCCGCAAATTTATGGAGAATCCGTCCGCGTCGTCAGTAACAGCAAAGACGATTTGCAATCTGTGATGCAACTAATTCGTAATAACGACTTTGACTTTCCGGTTTCATTTACGAATTATAGGTAATGTTTGCAAAATGCAAGCAGTCGATATGTGCTTTATCTATTGAAATAAAACACATATCGACTGACTCTTGAATTTAAGCCTATATTTTGCTATAATCTACCTCTGAAACATTGATACAAATCCGCCGTACGGCGGAAAGGAAAATTATGGCAAAAAGTAATACGAAACGAAAATTAGTTGGTTTAGTCAGCGAGGCAAGCGGTCATCGGACCTATTACACGACTAAAAATACCCAGAACACTACTGAAAAAATTTCACTTAAAAAATACGATCCAATCGTTCGAGCGCACGCATTATATACCGAAACTAAAAAAAGTCTCGGTCGTAACGAAGTTAAACAGAAAAAGCACTAATCCTCGGATTCTGTCTGATTATCTAATTGGTCTGCAAGCCACAAGCCATTTTTTAACATAGTTTCTAATAAATGGGGCGATACACGTTCGTTAGCTGAATATAAATATAGAACATTATCATGCTGTTCGATACATATTGGCCAGAAATGAGCAGCTAAAACATCCGAAATTTTTGCAGAAATAATTTTTTGCAAATATGTTGACTTTGCTGGCCTGGCATAAATCGAATAACGACTTGTAAAATCTGTACTGTATTCTTCAAAAACGCCTAAATCAACTTCTTTCATGTTCGGAAAAGTTGAAAAAAGCGAGTGATAAGGTTGATTATTTTGATTCTTTGCCTCGATAAAAAAGTGAGGGATTGCAGTATTTGTATGTAATTCAATCGCTAAAATTACCCAGTTATTCAAGATATCTTTGCCATCAGGCTCAATCGTGTAATCGCTTCTATCGACCATTGATACGCTGTAGTCATCAACAGTACCGACACAGTAATTATTATCCTTAATCGTTGGCGAAACCGTCAAACCACGAATTAATCTATGTTCATCGCTGTGTTGATTTACATACCCGAAATATACAATGCCAATTCTTTTGGCAAAATTAGAAAAAGTTCGGTTATTTGACCTGTTTTTTATTCGATGAGACAATAACCTCGTATATTTTTTTATTGCCATTTAAAACCTTGCCATCTTATTTCTTTTCTTTGGCAATCAAGTCTAAAAGTGTAGATATATACTCGGCGTGTGACCACGTCAGTGGTGCAGGGGATATTATTTCATTAGTGACCGGGTCAAGTTGTTCGCCCATAACACCAGTACTCATAGAATGATTTTTCGACCAATCAAGTATTTTGATGGCCTTTTCTGTCTGATTGTTGTCTATATAATATTGTGCCATCCAAAATGATGTTACAAACCAAAGATTACCGGTAATTCCCTGGCTAGTTCGACGGTAAGAATCGTTTTCGAATCTAGGCAATCCCACCGTCCCGCTCTCTATTCCGAACAGCCTTTCGATAGTGCTGATTGACGATATTATTTCATCACTATTAGCAGCAAATAATCCAAATATAAACGACCCGAACACGCTGGAGCAATCAATAACTTCATCATAATTAACTTGACCGTTTTTTACATTTATACCCCTATAGAAACACTTCATTTTATCGTTAAATAAGTATTTATGAGCTGCCATTTGGATGTCATTAGCAGCAGATCGCCATTTGACAGCGCTATTTGGGTCTTTTGCGGCGGATGCCAGGTCTGATGCGGCAATTAGCGCTGCGTAAGTGACAGCCGTAGTATATGTACTAGTCAAAAAGGTCTGTTCCCATAAATCGTAGCTTGCCTTTGGCAATCCAGTCGTTTCATCGACATATTCTGTCATAAAATTGGCCATCGGCAGAACCATATTCTTGTAAAATTCAGTTAAAAGTTTTTCTTCTGGATGCATTTGATAGAACTGAGCGAATATGAAAAGGGGAAGTGCGGTTTCATCTTCTTGGATTGGCGGAGCAACAACTCCGTCGTGAAGATATGGATGCCAACTACTTCCTAGCGCACCATCAGCGCGATACTTATGCATCATATATCCTTCTGAATGAAGCCCTCGCTTAATAAATTCAAAAAACCTATAGGCTTCATCGGTATATCCGATCCTAATCAATGGCCACAGCGCATACGCACCATCGCGGGGCCAACAGTAACTATATGCATCCCTGGAATTGTGCAGCATTGATGTGTCAGTGCTAGCAATAATTGCCCCACGCTTGTCTATCTGTGACTTAATGATAATCATACTTTCTATGAATGTTTTTCGATATTCTTCACTTAAATTATCATTAACTAGTAGGGCAGGGGCCAGCCATTTATGCCACCACTTAGCTGTTCGCTCCATCAATGCCAACGCACCTTCTTTTTTGACTTGATTATGAATATATAAAGCATCACGCGTCGATGTCCCAACGGCAATCCAATACTGCACCCTTGCTGAACTGTTTGCGTCAATATTAGTTTTGAATCTGATTGTAGAATCGACTCGGCCATGTTCGACATTATTCATACCTAACTCACCGTCTTCGGCGTCGCGATATGTGCCTTCTTTGCCTTCGATGCCAAATAGACCAATTGTATACTGGTCAAACGGTTTATTTTCGTAATCACCGCATATTATAAAGGCTCTTCGTCCGCGGTAATGCAAAATTGCGTTATCATCCGGTAAATATTGTGCTGTGTCAGTATTACTGCGCGAATCACTTATTGCAAATGCTTGATGCATAAACAATCGAATCTCTCGCGCTTCATTACGGGTATTGATTATATGAATATTTCTAATAAATACACTTAAATTAGAGTCAATGAAATCATCAAACTCCAAAATAATGCCTAAACGTTCATTTTTCGCTTTGGTATGACCAATGAGTGAGTCGTGCGGATATTGAAACTCAAAAGTCCATTCGTCAGGGGGATTTTGCGGGTTATCAATCCAACTAAGGTCGCCATTAATCCATACACCAACTTTGTGGCGCAAATTACTACCGGAACTGTGGTTCTTGAACCCAACATATGAATAATAAAAGTCGTGAACTGTTCCAAAACCATTCAGCCCGACGTGTAACTCGCCATTACTTAGAACAATTGGTCTAGCCATTCAGGCCTCCGGTTTTGTGATGGATATAGAGGCGCCAGCGTAGGTCGCGTACAACGTTGATGAAATATAAAAAGGCATCGTATGGCGATTCATAAGGGCTGAAGTAAGCGTGTACATCACCATCATTAAACCATTTGGTACACATATAATAAACGTGGTCTGACGTTTGGAGTTTTCGCCAATCAGCGATTAATTCCAAATCGTTGGTACGCATAATGTCATCTTCTAGCGAATAAATGTACCTGAGCGCCTCTTGTTGCATAGAATTACCCAACCATGCAGTTAAATCACGTTCTGTATCAGCCCAGGTTACTGTATAGGGCATGCTTATCTCGCCGACGGGTTCAAAGGCATCAATTGCCTCGGACACCGTATAGCACGTATTAGCAGGGTTTTGCAACCATTTACCAATAAACGCTTCGTAAAAATTGAATATCCCGGTATCTTCCCATTGATGTTCGCCGAAAGTCTCGTAATCCATAAATAAATTAACGATTTCTTTATCTGTTATTGCATCATTTACCCATGAATTATAAGTATCTGCGTTCAACGGCCAGTCGGACCAGTTTCGATCACCAAACCGAAATGCAACATCATCACTTAATCGATAGTTTTTTAAAAGTAACGCTATATTATCGGTTCCAGTCGGTTTATAGACGTAATTTGGACTGCGCCATTGTAAAATAGGGTCCCAACCCTCGGCTAAGATGCCTTTAAAACCATATTCGTCAGCCCATTTTGCCATTGAATCGTTATATGACAGTTCAGTATTTCTAAATACTTTGGTTTCAACACCGAATAAATCGTGAATTTTTTTACGGTGAGCTTCGACTTGATGCTCGAATTCGACCATACTGTAGAAAAAGGCCAGAGTGTGGTAATAGGTTTCTGCGACAATCTCGACTCTGCCGGTCGAAATCATGCGCTTGAAACTTTCCAGCACGTCCGGTGCCCATTTTTCTGCCTGTTCGATAAATACTCCCGTAATACTAAGAGAAACTTTAAATTCAGGATGAGCATCTAGTAGTTTTTCTAGCAGGGCATTCATTGGCCTGTATGATTTATCCGCAACTTTCTTAAAAACCTGTTCGTTATTTCGCTCACTGTTATAATCAGGATCGTCAAAATAATCATGTTTGTCGGCAGTGTCGAACACGCTGTATTTTCGCACACGATATGGTTGGTGAGCGTGCAAATACAGTACTATTCCTCGTTTGTTTATCCCCATAGGCGCACTTACGTGACTCATACTAGCGCCCCCCGTGTTAGCGCATGATACATCCGAAGACAAGTTTGCGCCACATCATGCCATGAAATTCTGGCATATTCACGCTTTACGCCCTGTTTTAATGAATCTCTAAGTGCTTTAGATGTTGCAATTCCTATTAGTTGATCGGCTAATAGATCAACATCCCAAAAATCATAACGAAATATGCTATTAAGGATTTCGCCTACGCCGGATTGTTTGGAAATAATCAATGCATTGCCATAATGCGCAGCTTCTAGTGCTGTAAGCCCAAACGGTTCGCTTACAGAGCTCATTACAAAAATGTCTGAACCCATATATGCGTCACGTACTTGTTTGCCACTTACAAAGCAACTTGTAAAAAATACTTTATCAGAAACACCCAGTTCGGATGCTAATTTGATTAAATCATCACGCTGATCGCCCTCTCCGGCAAGTAATAGCACTAATTTTTCATATTTTTCACTGGCTTTTGCAAGCGCACGAATTAAATGAGAAAGACCTTTTTGAATAGTTAACCTGCCTAAATATAAAACCACAGTGTATCCCTCTTGTTTTAGAGCTTCAAGATACTTATAGGTTCTAGTGTCGTATTTATGAAAGTCATCGAAGCTGTCAATATCAATCGAGTTATAAATAACCTCTACTTTTTCTGCAGGTATATGATATTTTTCAACAATTATATTTTTTGTTACTTTACTGACAGCAACTATTCGATCAGCCATCATCAAGGCGTTGTATTCGATTTCATGAATTAGTGGATTGCCACTTTTACCGCCAGCCTGATCGAATTGCGTAGCATGCACATGAACGATCAGAGGCGCATCTGTTATCTCTTTTGCTCTCATTCCAGCGCTCATCGTCAGCCAATCATGAGCATGAATAATATCAGGTCTTGATTTTTTAACTAGTTTTTCAACATATCTAGCGTATCGCTTTCGGACAGAGTTGATATCACAAAGATCGTTATCACTAGCTTTTTTTAACGAGTTGTTGATTAGTGTTGGATTGTCATATACACCGAGTCCGAATCGATTATCTGGTAGTAGTTCAGTCGCACAATGCACAGTCATAAACTCAGCGCCGGGGTGCTCAGCAGTGTAGGGGACAACAAAATCAATTTCTGAGCCCGCAAGTGCAAGTTCCTTAGATATGTTATAGCAAGCAACTCCCAGCCCACCTGTGTGGTGGGGCGGAAGTTCCCACCCTAACATTAGTATCTTCATTTTGTTTTATGATTTTGGCTAAACAAAATTAACCAGACATTCCTTTTTTATTGTAGGCCGTTCTGAGTCAATTATAAAACGAAGCTTGTGCTTTTACAACACTTTAAATTCGATTAATTATCTGTTACTATATTGAGGTTAATATCTACATGAAGGGGCATAGTACAACGGTCAGTATATAGGTCTCCAAAACCTAAGATCGTGGTTCGATTCCACGTGCCCCTGCCAGAATATAGCTTATTTAATTTCGCTTTAAGATTGATGTAATGATTTTGCTATTCTTATAGCGGCTCTGTAGTTGTCGGTGCTCATCATCTGTGAAATCTGTGCAGCGGTAATACCTTTGCCGTATTCGTAATCGTTTAATGAAATATTGAGGCTGTTGGCACTATTACTTGTTCGAAATATGCCGATACCCAAATCACATCCTGACCCACCGACAACAGGGTCTTTGTATATTGGATCATTATCCCTCAAGCTAATTGCATACGATGCCCCAGATGAATCACCAGTAGTAATTACAGACCACAGTGTAAAGTTTTGCATGCCGTCAAGCTTATATAATTCTACTTGATACATTTTAAAACTAGCGTCACTAGTGTCGCACGCTCCGCCGACACCGTTTATATGGGTTGTTAAATCAACAGTATACTTTCCATCAGGACTATTGATTTTTATTGAATCCGTCACCCAACTATCGGTCATAGATTCAGGAGTGTGAGTATCACTCCAACTCGATGGATAGCTTAGTGTTAGGTTCATTCCTGACGTATCGGTAATTGACTTGTCCAAAGCTATTTCGTTGACTTTTGGACTGCTTGATGATTTCGTTTTTGAACTAGTACTTACGTGACTATCAGGCGTTTTCTTTGGTTGCATAAAATTCTGCCAAAATACGTTACCAAGTAACCCGATAACCGCCACCCCTAAAATAATAGTTAATATTGCCAGATGAGCAAATCCCGATTGTTTTTTTCTTTGATTCATAAATTCTCCTTTTAAATACCTGATTCGATTTAAGCAAATCTTAATGCTTATGGCAATATCTATTTCGAAGTGCGTTCACTAGGGGCTGCAACGCGTACGTTAACTACAAACTGACTCCAATCACGGTTTGTTTATATGATATAATCTGCTTATGTTTGCAATCGCCTTAGTCGTGGTAGGATTTGTTGCAGTTTTGTGCTCTATTCCGCAATTTTTTCAGCTGCTTCATACAAGAAGATCTGACGAATTTAGTCTTTTTAGTTGGTCGATTTGGATTATGTATCAGATTACAGCGCTATTATACACTCTCAGTATTAAGGCGTATGCCTATTCAATTATCAATTTACTCTGGACATCATTTTACGGTTTGATGGTTATAATGATTATTAGATATAGAATCAAACCCGGCAAAAGAAAGCCTCGTTATAAAGTCAAAAGATATCGTGTAAATTAACAAATATAATATGCCACGAAAAAATAAAATTGCTAAACATCAACGACTTTCGATAAATAAGTTTGACTGTAATAAAAAGCGATATCAAAACGCTAGGCAGGCGCAAGACGCTGCAGAATTGCAGATGCTTGAAGATATGAATCTGAATTTATCGGTATATAAGTGTAATTTATGCCAATACTGGCATTTGACTCGACAAAACAACCAACACTAAATATTGAGTTGTTATCTTTTTGAATTTTGTTCCTTGTCAATTTTGGCAAGTGTGCGGATAGCAAAAGCAAGTAGTAATAAGGCAGCAGGTATAGATACTAAAAATATACTAATCCCAATCGGTGAGCCCCATCCTAAAACTATTAATAATTCCATTTTGTCTCCTTATTTATTATGAATTGATTTTAACATATTTAACTTTGTAACAGTTAAATTGAAATTAAAACATCCAGCTTATATTGCTGGATTTTTGATATAACCGCTAACAGAGTGTATTTGTGGCCTCGCTCGACAAAATTTATTTATGCAGCTGAATGTTTTTTTAATAGTTGTTGAATTTTTTTAGGTTTTGCTAATTCGTAAAACTTATTTTTCGGCTCTTTGGAAGAATATAGCTTCATTATTTTTTTGTTTTGTCTTTTAAATTCGCGCCTCATGTCATAAATTGTTTCAGCCATTCCTGCTTCAATCTCGGCTGACATATTGTTGTCTATTTCACTGTCAAAAGGTTCTATATTGGTTTCGATATAGTCATCTTGCCTGATTTTTGGCTTAGAGCCAACCTTGTTTGTATTTGACGGAAAACCATAACGCACCATAACTATCCCCCTCGCATGCTAATTATGATTAATAATGAAAGGCTCTTCTTTTCAAAGCACCTCCTTTCTAGAAATCTCTCTACGTCTGTTCACGATATTTATTATAAAGACTTTTGAGCTTGTTGTATGTGAAGATTATCACATTTAATAACCTAAGAAAATCGAACCTGCAAAAAACATGTGGACGATAGCGATCGAAAATGACACTATAACAAAGCTCGGGTGCCAAATAAATGGTAGGTGATTTTTGATGTTTTTGTAGTTCGTAAAACCTATATAGGCAGTAAATACAAACGAAAACAATGTTAAAAATCCCAGATAAACTACGATAGGTACACCCAGAATAGTTGTTAATGCAATCTGATTAATCACTTGACAATTACCACACCCTTCATAAATGTATGAATCGAACAATGGTATTTGAACGTTCCGACTTGGTTAAAAGCGTGTTGAACTTTAGCTCCGCCCGCAACTGTCCCTAAATCAAACGATCCGTCATCCGCCACGACGGTATGGTCGATAGAATCGTTATTTTGCCAAGTAACCGTATCGCCCTTATTTACTGTAATCGTGCCTGGATCAAACACCTCTTGTGAGATAACAATAGTCCCAGCCGGCACTGCTGTATTATTACCACCACTATTAGAATTCGTTGTATTCGTATAGTTCCCATTTATGATGAAAAATCCTCCAATCACCAAACCCAGAACCACAACAACACCTATAATTATGTACATTAGCCGTTTATTCATTTTGCCCTCCTTACATTCTAATTATACGCTTATCAATTGTCTAAATTAACCCATTAAATATATCAAAACATTTAAGGTGGCATGAGAACCTATTTCAGCTATAAATCGGTTTTCAAATTCTATTTGTATTGTTTGGTATAATTAAATTAAATCATCATGATTAACGTTAAAAATTCTATAAAATTCTCTAAAAAGTCGTTAGTCATAATTACTATACTTACAATTGCATTAGCGTTTGTTATATATTTAACAAACCTCGTATATCAAGGTATTTATAACCACGATAACTTATTAGTCACTAACTATAAAATCGATCATGTAGTGATAATCGTCGATGAGAACAGACCATTTTCTGCATTAGTTAACAACCCAAAGGCTCACTATATTAACCAGCTCATGCTGCAGGGATCGTATGCGGCAAACTATACTGCAGTATCAAAAAACCCCTATATCGCTTTAACAAGCGGATCCGTAACCCACATCCCAAACAGCTGCAACCCCAGGACTGCTAGATGCCAAACATTGGTTGCTAATATAACGGATGAAATCGAAGCGTCGGGCCGTACGTGGGATATGTACGCTGAAAGTATGCCAAAATCATGTGATTTCAAAGACACAAGAAAATATACAGTCAGGCACAACCCATTTCTGTTTTACTCAAGTATTAGTGGAAATTTAAAGCAATGTAAAAAACAAATAGTATCGTACAGCGATTTGCAGTCAGATATGGACAACAAATTACTGCCAAACTATGCCTTTATTAGTCCGAACTTATGTAATGACATGCATAATTGTGATATTAATGCAGGTGACAGGTGGCTATCGATAAACGTCCCAAAAATATTATCATCATATGCATTTACAAAACAAAATTCACTTCTAATTATTACCTGGGACGAAGGCAGTAAGCTCGACAAAAGGGTATTAACTATATTCCTAGGACCAGCAGCAAAACAAGGATATATTTCATATACACCTTACAACCATTATTCAATTTTACATACCATAGAGAGAGTTTGGAAACTAAAACCTTTAACATCGAACGATAAAAACGCTCAAGTTATGAGCGATATGTTAAAAAATTAAAAATACCCCAACAATATACAATAAAACTACAAAAATAGAATCAATACCAAGTCGCAGATAAACTTTTTTAGGGCGAACAATCAAACTAATAATATAAACCGTGGTCAGCATAATACCAAGAGCCGCAAACCATATATCAATTGGCGTAGCATTTCTTAGGACCGCATTACCACTGATAATATCGCAAATCACAAAAAGTACCGGCATAAAGGCGTTTCCACCAAAGATATCGCTCATCGCTAAACTATAGTCGCCAATTTTTACCGAAGCCAGACCAGTGCTGATATTCGGTAATGAGCCAACTAATGCAATAAATATAGCTGCAAAAATTCCGCCGTTGATGTGAAATATCGACGCTAGTTCAGCACCCGTAGTTGCCAGGCCATAACCAGCGATTAACGTTGCAACACTTGCTGCCGCCAGTAGCCAAAATATCTTTGGCATATTTGCAGAACGCAGAGCAGGATGATTAATTACTGCACGACGCTCGTGGTGTTTACGACCAGGATCGGCATCTATAGCCTCTGCCTTCCACGGCAATCCGTTTCTAGCTTTGAAAACTATCCACAGACCAATTAACCAAAGAATAACAATACCAACAGAGGCTAAACTAATAACTGTGCCCGGCACGATTACTGGTGTTTTGATAGCAATTAATGAAGCAACTGTTACTAAAACAACAAAACTTGCTTCCAAAACAAGTGTAAGCGACGCTGCTGAAAATGATATTGCTCTTTTAGAACCACTTTTAAAGTCAAAAATCGCAAGTACTACAGTCTGTATCGCAATTCCGCCCAAAAGTGTACCAATAATAATATCGTAATGTTGTTGCGTTGCGGCGGTAACTACAACCGCAATTTCCGGTAAACTTGTAACTATTCCAAGTATTAATAAACCCCCAAAGGCACTGCCAAGTTTGTATCTACTGTCAATAGCGTCAGTCGAATGAACCAGCCAAATTCCTGAAATCCAAACAACAATACTAAAAACAATAAATTCCGTTAATATTATCATTGTTGTCATCAGCAATAATAATAGCAGAATTGACAAAAGTGTGTAAAACTACAAATTAATATTAAAAAAATACAGTCTAACTATCGATTTTTGTCTCTTATAAACCTGATTTTTCGTCCATTTCCTGTTGAGATCTTTTATGTTTATACATATTTTTGTCAGCTGAAGTTATCAAGTCTTCAAGATTGCCAATGGTATCATTAGTCGTATCTGAACCTATTGATAATTTAATTGGATAAAGTGGATGTAGCTCTTCAAGTGCCTTTTCGATTCTCATTGTTATTTCTTGTGCAACTTCACCATCAGCATTAGGGAGGACAACCAAAAATTCGTCACCCCCCATACGAACAACGAGATCAAACGGACGAACAACATCCAATAACGCTACAGCAACAGTTCTTAGAACTTTATCACCTGCAGAATGACCGAACGTGTCGTTAATAACTTTAAAATCTTTTATATCGATACTTATCATACTGACGGGGTGCTTTCGCCCTCCGCTCCGTTCTATTTTTTCTATCTCTTGATTTAAATACCTTCTATTTCCAACGCCGGTAAGTTCATCATGTAGGGTTAATCTTTCAATTTTTTCTTTGTCTAGCTTTCGCTCGGTTATATCCGTACTAAGTCCAATTATTTGTAGCGCTTTCCCATTCTCGTCTCTTTCAATGACCTTTCCCTTGTCTTCTAACCAAATCCAATGTCCGTCTTTGTGCTTTGTCCTTAATTCACACTCGTAATAATCCGTTTCACCGTCAATGCATTTCTGTAGTTTTTGTCTTGATTCCCCTAAATCATCTGGGTGAGTTAACTGATCCCACGTTAAATCGGTAAGCTGAGCAAGTTCTTCATACTCATAACCAGCCATAGCCGCGCAGTGTTCATCGAAAATTTCTTCGCCGGTTTTTACGTCCCACTTCCAAGCTCCTGCGTTTGCAGCATTCAGGTACTCATTTATTCGGTTTTCGCTGGCTCTTACTTCATCGATTAGTTCGTCAGGATCTGATTCTATCTTTCTGGCTAATCGTTCGCTCCCTTCCTCTGTTTCAACTAAACGTAAAGCAATTTTTGCTAAATTATCACCAACAGCACGCCTTCTGATTTCGGGGTTAGGGTCTCAAATAAGATCTGCGACCGTTTGCAGTTCTTGTGATAAAACCAGTTGTTCATCATTAATTTTATTCATATCATATAATTTAATCGTTAAACCAAGACCATGTCGTTTTAGACCGGCTACACTATCTACTTAGTATTTCACAAACGGCCGCGGCCGTATAAGTTTAACACCTTGTTGTTTTGTAATAATATATCACGAATTATAGTATTTGTAAAGAATAGCATAAGTATCTTCGTGTTTTTGACTAAAGTTTCCCAGTGAACAAAAAGTAAAATAATGCCAAAACAGCTAATGCCATTACGATGAAAGTTATTCGTACAAAAAAGTTTGCTAGTTTTCCGTTTTTATGTTCACCCATGATGTTTTTGTTATTCCCGATACGAGCAATCATCCATATCAAAGGCACAGCAGCGACTCCATTAAACACAGCCGTAAAAATTAATGCCTGTATCGGATCTATGCCAAAGAAGTTAATAGCGAGACCAATAACAGTTGCAACAATGATAACCGCATAGAAACCAATTGCTTTGCTAAATTTACGGTACAAGCCCTCCTTCCAACCTAGAGTTTCGGAAATCGCGTAAGCAGATGACCCGGCAAGTGTTGGTATAGCAAGTAACCCAATCCCCAAAATTCCAACTGAGAATATTAATTTTGCTATTGTTCCAGCATACGGAAATCCCTGGACTAAAGGTTCGAGTGCTTTTGCTGCATCTGCGGCGGTCCCAATATTAGTTATCCCGTTTTTAAACAAAACCGAGGCGCAAACAACGACAATAAACCAAGCAATGATAGTAGAAAAGCTCATTCCAAAAACATTATCCAGACGAATGTCTTTCAGAAAACGTTTACTGAGTTTTGGTTCCTGACCATTAACACCAAGTCGATGGTGTGAAATTTCCTCCTCAACTGTCTCTGATGTATCCCAAAAAAAGCAATATGGAGATATAGTCGTTCCTAATATACCGACCAGTATGTAAATAGTGTCTGCATTAATCACCGGTACTACTGCGAATGTATTATGAACTAACGCAGGCCAATCAAGACCTACCATAAAAGCTGTAATAGGATACGCCAAAAGCGCCAACGCTAGCCATTTTAGAATCTTTACGTACTTTCGATAGCTTACAAAAACCATCATTAATATAATTAAAATCGAATAAGACACGGCTAGTACTGAATAGGGGATCGGTACGAACAGCCTTGTCGTTGCTGCCATTGCACCCAGGTCAGCCCCGATATTAACAGCATTAGCAACAAAAACCAGTACCACTGACATATATAGTAGTTTTTTACTATAGTTCGTTTTTATAACTGCCGCCAGGCCTTTCCCAGTGACAGCTCCGATTCGAGAACACGATTCTTGAACCGCTGTCATTAAGGGGAACATCATAGGGAACGACCATAAAAAGCCGTAACCATAACCAGCGCCTGCTTGGGAGTAGGTTGCAATACCCGAACAGTCATCATCTGCTGCGCCCGTTACAATTCCGGGCCCAAATATATTTAAAAGTCTTCCGAACCGACGGTAGTTTTTCATCCTTTTTAAAATATTATTTTTCGCATGACGTTCAACTTTAGAAAATTTATGTGTGAACTTTACGAATTTGCTCAGTTTTTTAGTCATTTCAAATTAGGACATGCTTATGTTTAATACTGATAGCATACTATATCGACCGTATAAATAACAGTATATTGATAGTGCTCGTATAGACGTATCTGTAAAATTCAATTTATTAAATACCAAGATGTTACATCTTTACAAAAGTAATGATATACTGTCATATATGAAACCAGCTGAAACAATAAAACCACATTTAATTATAATGGTTGGAATTCCTAGTTCTGGTAAAAGTTTTTTCGCAGAGCATTTCGCTGAAACATTCAAGGCTCCGATTGTAAGTTACGACATTATACGAAAAGAGTTTTTCAAAAAGCCAGCTTTTAGTGAAGATGAAGATGAAATGATTAGAAAAGTATCGAATTATATTCTATCAGAGTTCTTAAAAACCAAAAAAACTGTTATTTTTGAAGGTCAGACTGACCTTCGAGCAGAACGTTTTGAAATTGCAAAAGGTGCTCGTAAGGCCGGATATGAGCCGTTATTCATCTGGGTGCAAACTGAAACTATGACTGCCAAGAAACGAGCGAATAGGTCGAGTCATGAAAAGCCTGCTATTTCTGACGATGAATTCGATACTAAATTAAAAAAATTTAATACTCCGAATAAAACCGAACAGTTTGTTGTAATCAGCGGTAAACATACATACGCCAGCCAGCTTAAAATTGTTTTAAAACACCTAATTCAACCGCGCCCTGAAATTAGCGAACAAAAAACCAGACTCCAAACACCAAAACCACGAAGTTTTTTGATTCGTTAAGAAAGAATTTAGAATGCCTATCATCCAAGATAAGGAATTTGGCAAAATTATCGTACGAAGAAGCGCTGCTGCAACTCAAATACGAGTTAGGGTTGCTCCGGACGGCACATTGCGAGCATCACTTCCAATGCGAGCGCCGATGTTTTTGGTTAAGCATTTATTAAAAAATTCTCGCGATGAGTTGCGAACAATATTAGCACAATCAAAATCGGTTTATGAATACAAAAACGGTTTGAAGATTGGTAAGAGTCACACATTAGTGATTAAAAGCGTGACAGATCAACAATTTAAAGTTTCGCGTCACAAACTTCAAATCGTCGTAAATTTACCATTCGGAAAACCTATTAATAGCCCAGATGTATCCAGAAAAATTCGCGACGTTATTATATCTGCTCTTAGAATCGAAGCAAAGAGCTATTTACCTAACCGTCTGTCTTATCTAGCTAATAAGTTTAATCTTTCCTACGAAAAAGTCCGCTTTTCGCATGCCAGTGGCAGATGGGGTAGTTATAGTAGTAGTGGGACAGTAAGTTTGAATATAGCACTTATGAAACTGCCGTTTGAGTTGATTGATTACATTATTATTCACGAGTTGGTGCACTCAAAACAGATGAATCACAGCAAGCTTTTTTGGTCGTTAGTCGAATCAGCGGATCCGAACTATCGGTTACATCGCCATGAATTAAAACAACACACTCCCTCTATATAAAAAAATATAAGCTAAGTGTATAATAACCATAAGATGCATAAGGGTGGATCCGAAGAAAAAAAGCCACGTTCGGTTAAAATAATCAGATATACTGGATTATTTATTCCTGTAGTGCTAATTATTTATTTTGCTTTAATACAGCAAGGAACAATTAAAAATACAAATATGATTGATGGTTTTGGTTTGTTTATGTTTTGTTTTTTGTGGTTGTGTGTTGGTACAATTCAGCTACTATTTCCAATTACGACAAAACTTGATACTTTTTTACGATTTACGGCATTCTATCTACTTACTGGTGCATCATTAGTTTTCATTACCGGAGTATCAACACCATTTACTGCGTTTTGGGTTGTCCTGGTACTGACGACGTATATTCATTATTCAAATGATGGTTTAATATTTAGTCTACTCGCACTGGCATTCGTAGCAGTAGTAGATATAAATTTTTGGTATGAAGTTGACAAATTAGTGTTAATTAATGACCTTGTGACCGTTATTGCTATTTTAATAATGAGCGTCATTGTTTTGTTGATTTTTAAATTTCAACAGATATCCGAAAAAGAGTTAGACACCAGTAAAGCCCAAGAATCTTTACAGCGCGACCGTTTTTCAACTATTATCAACAACCTGTCAGACGCTGTTTTAAGCACTGACATGAGTGGAGTTATTAAAGTATATAATGCATCCAGCCTGAACTTGCTGGACACCAACATCAGCCTAAATGGCCATCATATTGATGATATCCTGCCACTTTCAGACCAAGAGGGAAATGAGATTAGTATATTCAAAGAATTAAAATCCGCAAAAACCGTAACTAAGCGAGATGACCTTAATTATGCTTTTGATGTCGATGACAAAATGCGCTTGGAAATAACTCTCTCGCCAATCCGCAGTAGTTATAGTCGTTCGAAAAAATCTGAAACACATGACGGATATATCATTATTTTACGCGACATCACCAAAGCGAAAAGTTTGGAAGAAGAAAGAGATGAGTTTATAAGCGTTGTTAGTCACGAACTCAGAACCCCTATCGCGATTGCAGAAGGGACCATCTCTAATGTTCAAGTAATGATGCAACACCCTGATGCTACGACAAAAATGCTAACAGACGCCGTTGGTGTTGCTCATGAACAAATACTATTCCTAGCTAGTATGGTTAACGATCTTAGTACATTATCGCGAGCAGAACGGGGAGTCGCTGATAGCTCCGAAGATATAAATGTTCGCGAGTTGGCAAACGAACTACATAAAAAATATTCCGATGCGGCTCGTGCGAAAAAATTACACCTGAACCTGGATTTATCGACAAAAATTGACCATGTATTTGTCAGTCGATTATATTTGGAGGAATTGATGCAAAACCTAATTACTAACGCTATAAAATACACCAAAAAGGGTAGCGTGACGATTACTATCAAGCAAAAGGCCGATGTTATCACTATTGCAATTAAAGATATGGGGATAGGAATAAGTAAATCGGATCAGCAAAAAGTTTTTGGAAAATTTTACCGAAGCGAAGATTATCGGACTCGCGAAAACAGTGGTACAGGACTCGGTTTGTACGTTGCCCAAAAACTGTCACACAAAATCGGCACTAAAATTATTTTAAAAAGCCGTTTGAACTTTGGTTCAACATTTAGTATCACTTTGCCAGCCAAAAAATCATAGGTGGGTCGACCCACTAAACATCTAGCACACTTGTATTAACTGATGCGTTCTCGAATCCAGGCAGGCTTTGCAGATATTCAATCGGCGTCATATTATTTAGC
>JAYSMZ010000020.1:0-15420 GCA_043724245.1 bacterium | reverse complement strand
AGTTCGGACTTTTTGGCCACCAAAGCGTTTAACACCAAGTCTTTGACCGGCATTATTATGAATATTTTTGGACGTTCCGCCCGCTTTGACGTGTGACATCGGTTTTAGAGCTCCTTATTCGCCGTACGGCGAATTTATATCAAAATCTAATTGATTGTATCAAAAATATGGGGTAGCGTCAAGGGTATAACTACTATTTAAAGGCTTTAGCTGCTTCTGATTCAGATTCAGGGACTATAGAAGACAGCGGAGTGTCAGGTGAGTCAAGACTATCAATCATTGTCTGTACGCCTTTGTCGTGTTCGACTTTTTTTTCTGCATTTTTTAACTCTAGTTCGGCTTTGAATTTATCAGCAGCTTTTTGTCCAAATTGATCGACTAATTCCTGGCTTGCAAAGGGAAATTGTTTTTTAGCTAGTTCCACGGCTCGATTCTTAACCTCAGCCGCCATAGCCTCTGTTCCTTGTTTATCTACGTATGCTTCCATCTCGCCTGGTTCAAATGGTCGCGTATGTTCGGGATAATGAGCTGGCTCTCCGATTTCTTTGATTTCGTTCCTGGCTTTCTCTTCCGCCTCAGCTCCGATTAACGGTAACCCTTCAATAGTATAAGGCTGTTCACTAGCCTCAACTCCTGCTTTAATTTCTCCGCTATCTGTTAGCGAAGTCCCTCGTTCGGTGTCAAACGCATTTATTATACCTTTGTCTTTACCCTCTTGGATGACAAGGTTTTTCGGATCGATTGAAGGGTCGATGTCGACGTAGCTCTTATCTGATAATTTTGGTTCTTGTTCTGGGTCCATTTTTTTGTTTCCTTGATTATATTTGTTTTCATAATACTAATGTTTTAAGTTTTTGTCAAAACCAACAACTCTCGAGCGACCACTTGACTTTCTCGGCGGTAAAGCAGGTCATTTTGAGAAATGTTTGTGAATTCGTGTGGTTTATAGCCAAGTTTGGCTATTGTCGAGATTATAGGAAGGTGAGTGAAGTTATTATTTTTGTCACGCCAAGCCGGAACGGCCAGACAAACAGGTGTTCCGGATTTTATTTGACTCGACAGATTTTTTAAAAATTCGATAATAATGTGGTTACAGTTTTGTTTGACTTCATCTAATTTCGCAGATGATGGCGGAGCACTGAATGGTTGTCCTAAGTAAGCTTCGCCAACAACAGCATCAATTGGTTGCTGCCATTTTGTTGTCATGGCGTCGCCAACACTTAAAAACCAATTGATTTTTATATGGTGACCGTCTGCTAGCCAATTCAAATTGTCTCGACTATAACGAACCATTTTTTCAGACAAGTCTGTGCCATAAATCGAATAACCCATTAGTGCCGCTTCTTGAAGTATTACGCCTGTGCCGCAGAAAGGGTCTAAAACGGTAGGTGGTAGATGGTAGGTGGTAGGTAATAAATCCGTAGAGTTTTTAGAAATTTGAGTTTTTTTACCATCTACCATATACCAACTACTATCTACTACCTGACCGCAGGCCAGGTTTATCATAATTTGCGCTAATTTAGGCGGTAACATGCCGACAAATGCGTCGCGTTTTGGTCGCTTTTGATCGCGGTTGGCATAGGCTGTTATGTTTTGCGAACCAGTACTTTCGGCAATAATTACACTGCCGTTGTTTGCGCGTACAATCAACAGCTCGACTTTGTTTGGTGATAATCCAAGTTTGTTGTGATGGCTAATCGCAGAGTTTAATGCTGGTGTTGGATTGGGGACTAAACGCAGGCTGACACCTGATATTCTTAATTTTTTCTTCAATATAATACCGGTTTTTTGGATTTCGCGGGCATCGCTATCAAAGCCGTAAGCACTGATTCCGAGAGTGATTTTACCTTGAAATGACAACCATTTTCTGGAATAATGCTGAACAACTTTTTGACTCACTTTGTGCCAGTCGCTTTTTGAAAGTTCGTCGACAATTATTCCTGCCTTGGGGGATCCGCCGAGTTTTTGGATATCAAAACAGTCACAATCAATGGTTGCGGCTTGGTTAGAAATAACTTTTATTGAGCTACCATTAAAAACTCTTTCAAGTTCAGCGATGCCAAGAGCAGGTTGTCGTCCTAGGATTGCAATATACATATGATCATTATACGTCGTAAGTGACTTTTCAGTGATATAATTGTGTTTGAGTCATGAAATTTCGTACATGGGTAAACATTATTACGATTATTCTGCTGGGGTTAGTAGTCTTTTTTAGTTGGGGTCAGATTTCGCAAGCTTGGGCGCTTCTTGGGAAAGTAAATTTATGGATATTTTCGCTGATGGTGCCAGTCCAGCTATTTAGTTATTATTCGGTGGGAGAGGTGATGTTTTCATATTTGCGCTCAAAGGGCGAACTGGAGCGAATGTCACGATGGGGAATGACCCGTGTTGCACTTGAACTGAATTTTGTAAACCACATTATTCCGGTATCGGGGTTGGCAGGATTTTCATATATGGGTGTAGTTTTAAGACCACACGGCGTAAGCGTCGGCAGGGCAACTATGGCGCAATTAATAAGATATGGAACAATGTTTGTGGTTTTTGTAATGATGATACTTACATCTGTTGTTGTACTTTCATTTGACCAGAAAGTCAGCCGAGCGATTATCATTATAAGTGCGGCGTTTGTTATTGCGACCATCGTATCGGCAGTTGTTGTGGTTTATGCTATCAGTAACCGTAAAAGGTTGGTTATATTTTCGAAATGGTTGACTCGTACGGCTAATAAAACGGTAACGAGAATATCGTTCGGACGAAAACGAAATATCCTGAAATATGAAAAAGTTGAAGAATTTTTTACCGATATCCATCAAGACTATGTCGAAATCCTAAAAGACAAAAGAATATTGGCCAGACCACTATTATGGTCACTTGCGGCCAATATTTTTGATGTCAGTTTGATATTTATCGCATTTTTGGCACTTGGGGTTTTCGTCAATCCTGCAACTCTTATTATCGCTTGTGGCATATCGTCATTTACGGCAATATTTGCGGCTACGCCAGGTGGGTCTGGTGTTTACGAAGCAATCATGATTGCCTTTTTGGCGTCAGCGGGTATTAGTCCGGAGGTAGCAATTGCTGGAACCTTGTTGGCTCGCGCAACCGTGCTGGCCGGTACGATTATTTTTGGATTTATATTTTATCAACTAACTATTCATAAATATGGAAAAATTGACAAACCTACAGCCAATTTATAGTGTCAGTGATTTTATCGCAGTTTTAAATCAGACGCTCGAATTCGCGTACCCAAGCGTTGAAGTTGAAGGGGAGGTCGCTTCATTCAAGGTAAATCAGGGAAAATATATATTTTTTGATATCAAAGACCCGGGCGGCAGCATCAATTGTTTCATGACAGTTTGGCAACTTCGAGTGCCAATTGAAGACGGCATGAAGGTTATTGTGTCGGCTATCCCTAAATTGACCCAGTGGGGAAAATTTAGTTTGACCGTAAAATCTTTCAGGCCAAGTGGCGAAGGGGCGTTAAAAAAGAGCTTCCAATTGCTAAAAGAAAAACTTGAAAAAGAAGGATTATTTGCGCCGGAACGAAAACGATTGTTGCCGTTGCTTCCGAAACATATTGCGGTGATCAGCAGTACGGGAGCCGCCGGTTATGCGGATTTTTTAAAAATATTAAATGATAGATGGGGTGGGCTGGCGGTTGATGTTGCCAACGTACAAGTTCAGGGCCAAAGTTCACCTGATCAGATAATCAGAGCGATTAATTATTTCAATCAACAGGAAAGGTTGCCCGAAGTAATAGTAATTATAAGGGGCGGCGGTAGTGCTGATGATTTATCAACTTTTAATGATGAGCCATTAACACGTGCTATCTCTGGTAGTCGCATACCAACACTAGTTGGCGTAGGACATGAAACTGACCAAAGCTTGGCCGATTTGGCAGCAGATGTTCGGGCGTCAACCCCCAGCAACGCAGCGCAAATTTTAGTTCCAGATAAAAACGAAATAATACGAACCGTCAAAAACCAAATCAGTTCTTTGATACCTCGAATAGTCCAGGCTATAGATCAACAAAAAGTAGAATTGAATAACAGACTAATAAGTATTATTGAGAAAATTGATTTAGCTATAGACAAACAAATAACATATATTTCAAATATTAAAAGCATATTATCTCAACTTGACCCAAACAGGGTACTGGAACGAGGTTATGCAATTATTAGGGGCGTTATAAAAAAAGGTTTTAGGATTGAGATTGAAACAAATAAAGCTATACTGGAAGCAGAGGTAAAAAATGTCATTGGCAAATAAATCAATCCAAGAAAAGACCGATCAACTAACGAAATTGGTTGCATGGTTCGATAGTGACGAATTTTCTATTGAGGACGCACTTAAAAAATATAATATTGCTGAAAAACTTGCTGCAGAAATTGAAAGTGATTTAATCTCGCTTAAAATCGAGATTAAAATCGTAAAAAGTAATTTCGACAGCGATAAGTGATGATTTGGTTTTGGGCTGTACCCATAATTGTAGTATTCTTTTTTGGATTTGTTGTTTTTCGTGGTGCGCCTTATATACCTAGTCAAAAAAAATTAATTAAATTTGCGTTTCGTAATCTTTATCAAGTGACGAAAAACGATGTATTGGTAGATATCGGGAGTGGTGACGGCGTAGTCTTAAGAGAAGCGTCAAAACTTGGCGCCCGAGCCATTGGTTATGAAATAAACCCAATTCTTGTATTTATGGCGAAAATTCTATCAAGGGGCGATAAACGCGTTTCTGTGCATCTGACTGATTTTTGGTTGACTCATCTACCAATCGACACTACGGTTGTATATGTCTTTTCGGTTGGTCGTGATATTAATAAATTAATGGAATGGATGCAAAACGAATCTACTCAGATTGGACGTCCGATATCTTTGATTAGCTTTGGGTTTGGGTTTAAAAACATGAAAGCCGACAAAATAACTCAGCCATATTATTTGTATGTCTTTCATCCTTTACACCAAGTTAAACCACAAGTATAATGACTTTATGCCTCCACTAAACAACACTACACCGGAAAAGCACCATATTAATGGTTGGTTAATTTCAACAATTTTGTTGACTCTTGTTGTAACAGGGCTAATTGCTTTGTCTGTCTGGTTATATTTTAATTATAATGATCAAAAAACAAACGTTGACTCCATTAGTGATAGTAGGGTTTCGGCGGCAGTAAAAAAGCAAGTGGATATAGATAATAAGAAGTTTACAGAAAGTGAAAAACTGCCAAATCGACAATTTGTTGGGCCTGACGACTATAGTCGAGTTACTTTCGATTATCCAAAGACCTGGAGCGTTTATATATACAAAGATGCCACGAATGGCGGCACATTCGAAGCATATCTTAACCCGGTATCGGTCCCACCAGTTGATGCTTCTCAACAATATGCCCTTAGGGTTATGATTGACGAAAAGGACTACGATAAAGAAATCGCAACCTACAGTGCCCGGGTTAAAAAAGGTGACCTAAAGGCCAGTAGTGTGGTTGCAGACGGTAACAATGGTACGCGTCTTGACGGAAGTTTTTCGAAAGATATTCGTGGGTCAGCAGTGTTATTTAAAATCCGGGACAAAACACTGACAATTCGAACTGACGCGATTACATTTGCATCTGACTTCGACAAACTAATCGCTTCGATAAAATTTATTATTTAATCAATAACCAAATTACTAACTGCCAACATGGTACAATTGTTAGTATATGAGTGCAACGCCAGGTGAGCACGAACGGAATTTAGGAGGACCACTTAAAGATGGTATTCCGTCGCTTGTCGCCGCAGCACATGAACTTAAGTCACCGCTTGCATTGATTCGGCAGTTATCTTTGTCGCTGGAAGACGGGATATTTAATGTTGGAGAGCAGCAGCGAATGTTGCGGCAAATTAGTTTGACTAGTGAAAGCGCTCTTCGGCTGACTAGCGATTTAACACGTTCAGCCAGGTTATCAGAGGCGTTATTTACTCACGAACCGATTAACCCGCAGCAATTATGTGAAGATATTGTTCATGAGCTTGCACCGTTTTTTATGGCCCACGATTGCAAAGTAAAACTAAAATCACGAAAACACCCACTTCTTTTAATTGCAAATCGAGATTTATTGCGAAGAATAATTATGAATTTTAGCGACAACGCTTTGCATTACACCGAAGAAAATACAACAGTGGAAATACAAATAAGATCGCGTGAAAAAGGAAAAATTGTCCGTTTGGGGGTTAGGGATTACGGCCCGGCATTATCGAACAATGTGCTCGATTCTCTAAAAGGTAAGTTATTAGACGCTTCGACATTAATTCATGCTAGGCCACAAAGCAGCGGGTTAGGACTATATATCGCAGGACAATTTGCAGATGCAATGAATGGAAATATTGGAGTGGAGAGACACCGAGACGGATCTACTTTTTATGTAGATTTACAGGCATCAAATCAACTGAGTTTGTTATGAAACCCGCATCAATTTTAGTAGTAGAAGATGACAACTGGCTATCCGAACAATATTCTCGAGTGTTATCTAATGCGGGTTATCTAGTGCACAGGGCTTCGAATGCGCTATCCGCAATTGAAGAAATCGATGACATAAACCCGGACGCTATTATCCTTGATATTTTATTGACAGGCAGTACGGCATTTGCGTTGTTGCACGAACTACAGTCGTATGGTGATACTGGGGGTATACCAATCATAATGTGTACTAATCTTGCAAACGAATTAAAGTTGGATGATTTAAAACCATACGGCGTAAAAAGAATCCTGGATAAAACCACAATGATACCAAACGATTTAACGGTTTCTGTCCGGAGCGTGTTATCTTGAAATCAACCAGAACACAGGCGATTGTTCTTCGGCGCACAAATTACGGAGAAGCCGATAGGATTCTACAATTATTAACACCAGATGGCAAGCAAAGTGTGATGGCTCGTGGAGTGCGACGCGAAAAAAGTCGTCTGGCTGGCGGAATCGAACTTTTTGCAATTTGCGAAGTTGTAATTGGTGAAGGCAAAAGCGAAATCGGGATATTAACTTCATCAAAGTTAATACATTTTTTTAGGCATATTATGGATGACTACGACAGAATGCAGTTTGCATACACAGCGATAAAACAGGTATCAAAATCAAGCGAAATGATTCAGGGATCGGACTGGTATGATATACTTTCTGAAACACTTGCCGGTCTAGACTCAAAGTCAGTATCATTTGAACTTGTCCAAGCTTGGTTTTATCTACATCATGCGGCTGTTATGGGTTATGAACTTAGTCTGTGGCACGATGAAAACGGCAAAGAATTATCCCCAGAACTTACATATCGGTACGATTCCTCTGAACGTGGTTTAAAGACAGATGCAAACGGTAAAATTATGGTTGACCATATCAAACTTTTACGGTTAATTGCTACCAGGCCAATAAAGATTCTAGCAAAAATTGGCGGAACTGAAAAAATCTTGGGCGATTGCTTGTTGGTTGCTCGTGAACATGCAGCTATTTAGTTATTTACTGATATAATAAGTCTAGCTATGGATAATAAAAATGGAAAGATGGAAGCGATTGTATCACTGGCAAAGCGTCGTGGATTTGTGTATCAAGGGAGTGAAATTTATGGTGGTATGGCCGGTATGTATGACTATGGTCCTTATGGAGTCGAGTTACTGAACAATATAAAGTCAGCCTGGTGGAAAGAATATATTCAAAATCGAGATAACTATTTTGGAGTTGATTCTGCTATATTTAAAGATCCACGAGTCTGGGAGGCTTCTGGCCACACTACTGGTTTTTCGGACCCACTTAGTGAATGTAGGAAATGTCATAATAGGATTCGAGTTGATAAGGAACTTGAAAAAGTAGGCATTAAAGCCGACGAAAAAATGACCGAAGAAGAGTTAAACAGACTTTTTGACGAAAATCGAGATAAAATAATATGTCCAAATTGTGGATCCAAAGATTTTACAACGGTTCGTTCGTTTAATTTATTAGTTAAAACAAATATGGGTGATTTTACAGGTGAGAACGAAACCCCTGTTTACTTACCGGGCGAAGCTTGTCAGGGAATATACCTAAACTTCAAAAATATTGTCGATACGACACGTGCTAAAATTCCATTTGGCATTGCCCAAATAGGCAAGGCTTTTCGTAATGAAATATCGCCACGAAACTTTTTGTTCCGTACTCGCGAAATGGAACAGGCTGATACACAATTTTTTGTTGCGCCAAACCAAAATAAAAAAGCGTATGAACGTATAAAAAATGAACGCATGGATTGGTATATAAAATACGGAATAAATAAAGAAAACCTTCGTTGGAAACAACACGATAATCTTGTTTTTTATGCTTCTGACGCATGGGATATAGAATATAACTTCCCATCAATGGGGTTTGATGAAGTAGAGGGCGTTCATGATAGAACAAACTATGATTTAACACAGCACACAAAGTTTTCTGGAACAGACTTGAAATATAACGATCCTATTACTAGTGAAAAATATATTCCGTGGGTATTAGAAACATCGGCCGGATTGGGAAGAATGTTTTTGGCATTTATGTCTGATGCATACACTGTCGAAAAAATTAACGATCAGGAACGAATTGTATTAAAGTTACACCCAGACCTAGCTCCGATAAAAGTTGCTGTTTTTCCCCTTTTGAAAAACAAACCAGAACTAGTTAAAAAGGCACGTGAAGTTTACGACACACTGAAAACTCGGATGATGTGTGAATGGGATGACAACGGTAATATTGGTAAACGCTATCGTCGCCAGGACGAAATCGGGACACCCCATTGTATTGTGATTGATTTCGAAACACTAGAAAACGACACAGTTACTGTTCGTGACCGCGATACTACTGAACAAAAACGTGTTTCGATAAGCGAACTATAAATCCAAAAATAAATAAAAAAGACACCGAAATCGATGTCTTTTTATTTATAAAATTAACCTATACTAGTTTAGCTTTTTTTGGTTTTTTAACATTCTTCTTTGGTTTATTTGCGCCCTTTGCCATATTATCCCTTTCCGCCGGACAACCCAGTCCTTGTGTTTCTATTATGCGCTTACGTTTTTTAAATTCAAGTATAAAATTTCAAATTATATGATAGACAATTTCTATAGTAGAATAGTTAAAGATGATAATTTATTATACCGACGGCAGTTGCAGCCCTAACCCCGGTCCGGGTGGTTTTGCCGTAATAAAAGATACGGAACTTGCAATTGTTGGGCATGAGTCAATGTCTACAAATATTCGGATGGAGGGTCGTGCTATGATGACGGCGCTGATTGATGCCGGTAATGATCAATGCCAAATTTACAGCGACAGCGAGTTTTGGGTTAATGTAATTATGAAATGGGGCAAAAGCTGGGAGGCCAACGGTTGGGTTAAAAAGAATGGTGAAATAAAAAATTTAGATATAGTTAAAGAAGTTCTTCGCTTGTATAAGCAAGCCGACACCAAGGTTATTTGGGTACGTGGCCACGAGGGAAATATCAGCAATGAACTGGCTGATAAGTGGGCAAATAAAGCCCGCGAAGAACGTCTGACTGGCAAGTTTATGCTTTAATAATTTTGTAACATAACGTATAATTAAGGCATTAACAAATAGACAACTGGAACCCGGTGTGAATCCGGGGCTGTGCCGCAACGGTAATACTGATAAAAGTTAAGCCCGATACAGTTTTAAATCTTCCGAGCAGGAGTAAAGGTATTTTTTGGCCCCTGCTTTCGAGGTAAGGGGTTATTTAATTGGTTGAAACATTAATAAAAAGTCCGACGGTTGAAAGACGATATAGGAGCCCCGAGATGGGTAATCCTGAAAATATTGCTAGAATTGGACGGCAGGCGATTATCAGTACAGAACAGCTTTGTATTGATGATCTTGGTATTAATGACCCTCTTACTCATCTTTACAAATACGAACAAATGGGCAGTGAGGCTTTGGTTGTGATTAAAGAAGATTTTGAAACAGACGTTGGTGAGCGACTACCTCAAACACCTTTTGTTTCTGACGTGGAATTCGAATTTATAGGCAACGATTTTGTATCAGTAAAAGATAGGGTTTCGATGAAAATAATGACGGAAAACAACTTGATTATTTTGGAGAATCAACAATCAACAAACGCAGGTTTGTCCGAAGAACTTGCCAGAGCAGAAGTTGAGGCAACAGAAATTGAAAAACTGTCGGCTTGGTTTAATAATGCTCCAGTCGGTGCGTTATTGGTATTTGAGTCATTACCGATTGGCAAGCAGAAAGTCGCAATCTCACGAATCTACCAAAAGAAAGATGAAAAATCTTTGGATAGTCGTTTCGTGTCGCTTTATAGCTCAAGTGTTGGGGTGTTTAATCGTTTTCGTAATAAACTAGGTTTAGGCAAATCAGATTGTGCTAGCAAACTTGATGTTCTAAAAAGCGACTACGAAATTCAAAATCCAGAGACAACATCAATGGATCAATTTGTTGAATCTTACGTTTCAGTCTATGACAGTGTATTAAATCAGCAGAACGGCAAGGAACATAGTTTTGGGTTGAATATAGATGAAAAAGCTGCACAAAAAAACGGCTTGTCTATAGTCCGAAATCACCCAAAATTGACGTCTGTTTATGTAGATACAATTAAATGTTTGGCAAAGGTTCAGAACAGAGTTTCTGACGATTTAGTACGCATTGACGGTTTGCTAGGGTTGGGCTTTGGATTTCACGAGGGAGACGCAATCACTATTCAAACGAAACGCAGAGTTCTTCAGGAAGTTATTCGCGGAGTCACCAGTGCTATCGATAGAGCGGATGTTGATTTACTATTTGAAATCGAGAGGTCGGATTGCAGTTCCGGTATGGGTTATGCAACTATATCGCATTATGGGTCAGAGTCAAGGAGTGGAGGTGCGTCATACGAAAGTAACGCTTGCCCTGAATATTCATCTTCAAATCAATCTGGGGCAACCAGCGGAACGTATAACTCAGAATATAACTCTTTACTTAATGCCTTTAACCCAATGAATATTCCAAATAAATTTGGGCGTCCAAAAATAGGTGTATGTAGAATAAATAATTGTCCGACTAGGGGGAGATCAAAATACGTTCACGGAAATACATTAGTGGGCGGTTGTGATATTTGCGTGCATTGCCATCATATTTTTGAAAAAGGAAAATCTCCCCAAAGAGTTTATGACGAGAAAATGAAAGATGAACAACTAAAACAAACAAAAGACAAAGAAAAAAGCGTACAACTTGAAAAAGAAAAAGCCGATTATAAAAAAATAATAGCTGCTAGAAAAAAACAAAATTCGATGCGCGAGGTAAAAAGAAGCGAGATTCCGAAACAAAAGAACTTTTTCCAGCAACTAGAAGAGACTGGAAAGAAAGCAGCCTAGTTGGTGATCAAACTACGCTATAATAGATACTAATGAAACAGGGGATTGCGCTCGAAATTATGCTTTCGGGAGAAAGTGTACTGCTAACTGGCTCGGCCGGAGCCGGCAAAACTTTTGTGTTGAACCAGTTCATTAAAATTTCAAAAAAAGAGGGCAAACATGTCTCAGTCACAGCCACAACCGGTCTGGCGGCGACGCATTTGGGCGGCACAACCATACATTCCTGGAGCGGTATTGGGATTTCTGACGAACTCCATCACGGTTTTGGCGATAAAATGTCAAAAACCAGGCGTGAAATTATTGGAAAAACAGATGTACTTATAATTGATGAAATCAGTATGCTTCATGATTATCGTCTGGATATGGTTGATGAGGTTTGTCGAGTTGTGCGTAAAATTGACAAGCCTTTTGGTGGGATTCAACTAATAATGAGCGGTGACTTTTTCCAATTGCCGCCAATTAACAGAGGCAATTCACGTGCTGGTGGTTTTGTGGTTAATAGCAAAGTCTGGCAAGAACTGGACCCGGTAATTTGTTATATCGAAGAACAATATCGTCAGGACGATGAAGAGCTTTTAGATATTTTAAATTCTATGCGCGCCAGTACTATCGTAAGACATCATGTAGAAAAGTTACTTAGTCGGACCGAAGAGCATCCTGAAGATTTCGAGCTGATTACTGAACTGCACACAGTGAATGTTGATGTTGACCAATTAAATGAAGCCAGACTAGATACTTTGGATGGTGACGAACTTTTATACATTCAAACCACGACTGGCAGTAAGAATTACGTAGAATCTTTACAGCGATCTGTGTTGGCACCTGTTACGCTGCGATTAAAAAAAGGCGCTATGGTTATGGCTGTTAAAAATAGCCCAAATAAAAAGTACGTAAATGGCAGCCTGGGGGTGGTTATTGGTTTTGAACGAGGAACAGAATATCCAATCGTTGAATTTAAAAATGGCAAGATTGTTACTATGATGCCTGATACATGGGAACAGCGCGACGGCGAAAAAAAACGAGCTAGTATTTCTCAAATACCACTTCGTCTGGCATGGGCGATTACGGTTCATAAGTCTCAGGGGATGACATTGGATGCGGCAAAAATTGACCTGCGAAAAGCCTTTGTAGAGGGGATGGGATACGTCGCTCTCAGCCGAGTAAAAAATTTGCGCAGTTTGTATTTAACAGGTATAAATCAAATGGCCCTGAGGGTTAGTGAAGATGCGCAAAATATTGACGAAGCTTTGAGGGAAAAAGCAGAAAAGGATCAAAAAAAGTTTGCACATCTGAAAGAAATAGCTAAGAAACGTAACGAAAAAGCATCCCCAATACATGTCAAAAAGTCGTCGGGCTGGACTGCCAAAATAGAAAAAATGCGTGAAACATATCCCAACGCTTATAAACCTTGGGAAAAGAAACACGATGCCCTGCTGGCAGAAAAATTTCAAAACGGGGCTAGCATAAATGAACTCAGTAAATTACTAGGAAGGCACGAAGGATCAATAACTATGCGTCTTCAGAAACAATTTGGTGAAGATGTTGCTATAATGAACTAATATGAATGAACCTTTTGAAAAAAATGACATAAAAATTGCTATCGTCGGGGGCGGAACGGGAAGTTTTACTTTACTTTCAGCACTAAAAACCCACACAAAACAACTCGCGGCGATTGTGAATATGGTCGACGATGGCGGCAGTACTGGTATTTTGCGAGATGAACTTGGGACATTGCCTTCTGGTGACGTAAGACAGTGCCTGGTAGCACTAAGCGATTCGCCAAAGATTCGTGAACTTTTTAACTATCGCTTTGACGAAGGTACATTTTGCGGACATCCGTTCGGCAATATTTTTCTGACGGCACTTGAAAAAATGACAGGTAGTTTTAGCGAGGCTATTAAGACAGCCTCCGAAATACTTCGAGTAAACGGTGTGGTAATTCCTGCGACTCTTGATGATGTCCGCCTAAAGATGGAGTGGCCCGGGGCTAGTGTTATCATGCACGGAGAGCGTGTAATCGATGCAGACTATTTCAAGTATGACCCAAGAAAAGCTATCCTGTCACTAATACCAACCGCAAAAGCAAACTCGGTTGCAATTACTGCTATCGAGCAAGCCGATATGGTCGTAATTGCTCCTGGTGATTTGTATTCATCACTCGGACCGCTACTGGTGATTGACGGGATTGCTGAAGCCCTAAAAAGAACAAAAGCAATGTGTGTATATGTTTCCAATTTAGTAACAAAACAAGGACAGACCGAAAGGTTCACCGTAAGTGATCATGCTAGCGAGATAGAAAGGTTTGTCGGAGGGCCGTTTTTGGATTTCGTTTTATATAACGAGCAAAAACCCGTTAAAGAAGTAGCCAGAAGGTACGAAGCTGAAAGTGCCTATCTAGTAAAAATTGATAAAAAGGTTTTGAAGAAGGCTAAGTACAAATCAATACCCGGGAACTTTCTGGGTAATATGGCTTCAAAAAACAAAAACGACACACTTATTCCTGAAAGGTCGTTGATACGTCATGATGCTAGCGCCGTAGCCAATGCCCTAATTAATCTGTTCGAATTAAAAAAGACTGATAAAAATTCATGACAAGAGCAATTGATACTTTCTTTGTTGTTGATTTCGACAGATGCCTTGGGAATATCGAAGGCAGTTTTGATATTCTTAAAGAGGTAGTACACGATTTGGGAATTGTTAATCGACAAATTTTTGAATCAATGCGTATTGATGCCGAGTCAAATGGGCTAACGTTCAGTGCTTTAGAGCAAATAACAAATCACTATCCATCAGTAAATATGAACGATATCGAAAAATTATATTTAAAACGCGCAATTCTTGAACCAGATAATCTTTTAGAGCCAGGTGCAAAAGATTTTATAAATTTTTTACGGAACACGAACCGAAATTTTTGCATCATGAGCTTTGGAGACAAGAGATGGCAAACCATCAAAATTCAGAGTTCAGGAATTGGGAACATTCCAACAGCAATTGTCAGAAGCACAAATAAAAGCGAGTATATCCGAAAATGGCTAAACCTAAACAACGGTAAATTCAATATTCCCAAGAAGTTTTTCGCCGAAAGTGTAGCAAAAGTGTCGAACGAAGTTGTATTAATCGATGATAAAATATCTGCATTCAAAAATTTACCCAAAGAGGCAAGGGGATACTATGTATCTGGGTCATCTTCAAAAAATAAAGTCAAACAGTCAGAATCGTTGCCTAAAGGCGTAATACAGGTTTTGCGTATTGATGAAATAATTAACCTTGAGTCTGATCAGTAAACCCCGAAGGCTGTTTTTGTCCCGTATCTGTTAGCATAAGCATTTATCCACAAAACTGTGAATAACTTTTCGCTCTTACAAGAAATACTTATAAATAGGGGTTGTAGTGATTAATGGTGGGTAGTATAGTTAATTTAGTGGAAATTAGTGGGTAAGACCCATCAAAACAAACAAACACCACTACCATTAAAAAATAACCTAAGCGGAGCCGAAAAAGAGCAAAAACATGGCAGGCATAGATTATTTCGAAAGAAAGCTTGATGACAAGCGAAGGTTAACCATACCGACAGAGCTTCGAAATGAATTTGCCAGTGGTGTAGTGCTAACACGCGGCTTTGGCCAGTACCTGCATCTTTATCCTAAACAGGTTTGGGATAAAGAAGTCGAGCCGTCCTTAGGAGGCAGTATTTTCGATGAGAGAATAGCTGACCTGACAGTACGGTTCAGACGTGGCAAGACCGAGGCAGAGCTTGACCAGAAACAAGGTCGGGTGACAATCGAGCAGCATTTGCTGGATTATGCCGGGGTGAAAAGAGAGCTGGTTGCAATCAGGGTTGGAGCCTATTGGCGCCTCATGAACCCTGACGCAGACATTTAGGTAAATAGTAAATCGAACCTTAACAATTTAACTATTCAAAAGAACGTAAAAACTCTCGAGATCAACTATCTGGTAGTTAGGCAGTGGGCTTCGGAACCACATTAAAAACTCCGCGCTCTTTGTGCAAAAAAACACACCTCCCAAAAAAACTCCACCTCACACATAAGTCTCTCAACCGAAGAATA